>JBCDCH010000051.1 GCA_039182125.1 Planctomycetota bacterium | reverse complement strand
GACCACCGCCAGCACGTCATCCTCGCTCATGATGAGCAGCTCTTCGCCGTCGAGTTTGATCTCGGTGCCGGCGTAGCTGGTGAAGAGGACCTGGTCGCCTTTTTTGATCTGCAGTTCGGCGAGTTCGCCGTTGTCGAGCTTCTTGCCGGCGCCGACGGCCTGGACTGTGCCGCGCTTGGGCTTTTCCTTCGCGGACTCGGGCAGAACGATGCCGGACTTGGTGGTGGTCTCGGCATCGGAGCGCTTGACGAGAATGTTGTTGCCGAGGGGACGAAGCTTTGCCATGGGTGGGGTCTCCAAAGGGAAGTTGAGTTTGAAAGTTAGTTTCGTGACGCGTCGCCGGGCCATTGGTTGCCATAGTGGCGACGGACAAGGCGAGCAAGAGTGTCGAGCAGGGCGTTGAGCTCGACGGGTTTGTTCAGAACCGAAAAGACACGCAGGGCCAGCGCCTGCTGCAAGACGTTGCGCCCGGTGGCGGCATCGGCGAGCAACACGATCGGCGGCGAGCCGGGCTTCTCGCAGAGAACGCGGGCGATTTGCAAGCCGCCCATGCCTTCGAGGTTTTCATCGAGCACCGCCACATGCACGCGGTCCGCAGGACGCTCGAGGGCATCCATCACGTCACGTCCCGAGAAGGCCGAGACGGTGCGAACGCCTTGGGGCTCAAGCAGCGTGTCGACCTGCCGATGCCACGCGGGCCGTGAGTCGCCGAGCAGTACGGTCAGCCGGGCGGCCTTGGCGCTGGACGCTTCGGGGTCGGGATGGCGCACGCGTGGCGACATGGCGAACAGCAAAACAAGCCGTGTGCCACATCTGCGGCAATCAATCGGACCCGGATGATCGGCCCTGACGAGCCAGGAACGCCGATCCGGGAGGTTCCGAGCAGGTGCGAGCCGCTGCCATGCTGACGAGCGATTCCCGACGGTCTGCCGGTTTGACAGCGGCGCATCAGTGCGGTTGTCGCGGGAGTTTTTCGGCGATCCGTCTGGCCGGTGACAGATGTATGCTCCGCTCATGTCGATCGAATCTGCCGGGGGGAGAGCCGTCATCTCCGTCGCCCAAGCCGCCCGCGTCGTCACCGCACTTAATCAGGTCGCCTCCACGGACGGGCCGACCGCCGACGGTGAAGAAAAGGTCCGTGTCCTGCTCCGCGAACTGCAAACGCTCCTCGGCTACGAGGCGGACCTGGAGACGATTCTGTACGAAGACCTGGGACGCAAGCCGGTGCCGAAGATCGCTCGGCGGGTTTGGTATGGGCCGACGTTCGAGGAGATCGAGCCGCGGGATGATGCCGCGGTTCAGGATGCGGCCGATGCGGGGGCGGGGATGTGGGACATCTTCCGTGCCAAACTCAAGCAAAACCGGCCGTCCCCGTGCGTGGCGGTCTACTCCGAAGATCATGGCGGCGGTGGGTGGTTTGAGACGATGCGTGAGCAGTTCCTCGTCCCCCACGGTTGGGCCGACATCCTCTGTGCCGGCTGGATTGATCGCCGCGACCGCCTCGTGCAGTTCATCGTCTTGCGCAAGGAGACGTATCCGCCGTTCGGCCCGGCCGAGCGAGAGCTCATGGAACTCATGGTCTGCGCCGTCGCGCCGCTGATCGACCGGGAGATGTTTCGCGACGAAACGCCCGAGACGTTCGGCGGTCTGAGCCCGCGACAGACCGATGTGCTTCGGCACCTGCTCACCGGTATGAGCGAGAAGGAGGTCGCTCGCGCCCTCCATCGGAGCGTCGAGACGGTGCATAATCACGTCCGCGCGATCTACCAAAGGTTCGAGGTCAACAGTCGCGGTGAGTTGATGGCGAAGTTCATCGACCGCCGCGTACTCGAAGGGGTTGGCGATGTCGGTTGACCTATCGAAGCCGGCCGGGATCGCCGAAGCCGAGCAGCTTCGCATCGTGCGAGTGATGACCGAGCTGACTTATGAGCACATCGACATCAACGGCGGAGCAGCGTGTTATCTACACCCCGGTTCATGGATGAACAACACGCACGGGCTCGGACATCGTGGTCCGATCGATGCCGAGGTGTTGGAGCAAGTGACGGCGTTCTACGCCGAGCGCGGCGTGCCGGCGCAACTCGACCTCGCGCACACCGTCGCAATGCCGGCGTTGCCGGTGCTGGCCGAAGCCGGGTATCGCATGAGCGACATCGACGATGTGTATCGTCTGGACCTGCCGGCGAAACTCCCCGAACCCGACGCATCGATCGTTGTCCGGGAAGTGTCGCGCGCCGAGGCGGGTGAGGCATGGCTGCTGCTTTCGCATCGTGCCGCTTGCGGTGATGAGCAGGCCGAGCCGACCGCTGCTGAAGCGGAGGAAACAAGGCGTGTCATGGAGCATCCGCGATCGAGGCTGTTCGTCGCGGAGATCGACGGCGTGCCGGTCGGTACCGCCGGGCTGGAAACGGCCGACCCCGTGGCCGCGCTCTTCGCCGGGGCGACCTTACCCAGCGTCCGGCGCCGAGGCGTGCAGCGGGCGTTGATCATCGCCCGGCTCCGTGCGGCCAATGCGTCCGGTTGCGCCGTCGCGACGATCGGCTCCGAACCGGCCGGCCCCACCGCACGCAACGTGGAACGGCTCGGATTCACCCTCGGATTTGTACGATTCGAATTCACCAAGCCGCACGGCTGACCTGTGTTACGTCGATCCGCTCGATCGGCGTGCCCACAAACCTTGTGCGTCTTGTTAGGATGAATCGTAAGGTGAAATCATGTCCGAACGGACGCCATCACTGCACGTCTCCGACGCGGCTGCGGTGTTAAGAGCGCTCAATGCCGCGCTTGATTTGCCGACCACCGGTCGAGCCCGCGTCGAGACCATGCTCGCCGAACTGCGCCGGCTCATGCACCGTGACGCCGACGTGACCATGTTGCTTTTCGATCAACTCGAACGGCTACCGTGCCCGCGGGTCATCGACCGGGTCTGGGTCGGGGCCAACTTCGAGCGCCTCGAGCCGCGATCGCTCGATCAGATGCAACAGATCGTCGACCTTTGCGAGCCGATGTGGCGCGTGACACAGGCGAAGATCCTCAACGATGGCCCGGCCGTTTCGCTGTTCCGTGAGGATCGACCTGATTGGTACGAAGAGACGTTTTTGCCCCAACACCTCGAGCCGGCGGGCTGGGACGACATTTGCTCGGCCGCATGGCGGCTCGACCACGGCGGTCACATGGTCCAACTCCACGTCCTGCGGACGCCGGACCAACCCGCGTTCACCGAAGGCGATCGTGACCTGATTTTCCTGATGATGCAGGCGATCGCGCCGCTCATCGACCGTGAGATGTTCGCCGTGAGTCAGCTCGGCGTCGGCGACCTGAGTCCGCGACAGCAGGACGTGCTGCGTTTGCTTCTTCGGGGCTTGAGCGAAAAGGAGGTCGCCCGTGAAATGCACCGCAGCGTCGAAACCGTCCACAACCACGTCCGCGCGATCTACCGCCACTTCAGCGTCAACAGCCGCGGCGAACTAATGGCACGGTTCATCGATCGAGAGATGATCCGGTGAACCAGGGCGGCGGTTTGGGGCTGGGATCGGTCTCGGTTTGATGGACCATTTAAACATCCAACGGCGGTCATGGACACGCACCGGGTCCGGTCCAACCATGCCGGCCCCTGATGATCGATTTCTTTCGCAAGCACACGGCCAACGCAAAGGATGACACGCTTTCCGGACTGACCGTCGCGCTGGCGTTGGTGCCCGAGGCGGTGGCTTTCGCGTTCGTGGCAGGCGTATCGCCGCTGATCGGGTTGTACTCGGCGTTTTTCATGGGGCTGATCACGGCGGTGCTTGGCGGTCGGCCGGGCATGATCAGCGGGGCGACCGGGGCGATGGCCGTGGTCGTCGTCGCGCTCGTGGCGGACAAGGGGCTGGCGTACCTGTTCCCGGCGGTCATTCTCGCGGGGCTCATTCAGATCACGGTCGGGTTGCTGCGTCTGGGCAAGCTCATCCGCATCGTGCCGCACTCGGTCATGCTCGGCTTCGTCAACGGCCTTGCCATCGTCATCGGACTGGCACAGGTCAGCAGCTTCAAGGTCCTCGGCGACGATGGGGCGTTGCAGTTCATGACCGGCGCGAAGCTGGGCGTGATGCTCGGCATGGTCGCATTCACGATGCTGATCATCTGGGGCTTGCCGAAGCTCACCAGGGCGGTGCCGTCGAGTCTGGTGGCGATCGTGACGGTGACGCTGTTGGCCTTGGGCATCAACGCGGCGACCGATGGGGAGAACCTCGCGCCGACGGTGCGGGACATGCTCGTGACCAACACCCAGGGTCAGGTGGTCAAGGTCGCCGCGACGGAGAAGGTGGGTGTGACGCTCGCCGAGTTCAACGAAGATCAGTTGCCCGAGGGCCTGGCGGTTGTGCCGGTTGACGAAGAACTGGCTCTCACCGAAGCCGAAGTTGCGGAGGTGATCGCACCGGTCACCGCCGATACGGTCGGTCTCGACGGAGGTATCCCCCGGCCGTTCTTCTTCACCGAGGACTGGTCGATCGACGCGTCGACCTTCGAGCCGTACAAGCTGACCAATCTCGGCGAAACGCTTTGGATCATCCTGCCGTTCTCGCTTGTGTTGGCAGGAGTGGGCTTGATCGAATCGTTGATGACGCTGACGCTGGTCGACGAGATCACCGAGACACGCGGCCGGGGGAACAAGGAATGCGTCGGGCAGGGCGTCGCGAACGTAGCCACCGGTCTCTTCGGCGGCATGGGCGGGTGCGCGATGATCGGTCAGTCGCTCATCAACGTGAACTCCGGCGGGCGCGGCCGACTCTCCGGCATCGTCGCGGCGTGCATGCTGCTGCTGTTCGTGTTGGTGCTCGCGCCGATGATCGAGCTGATCCCGATGGCCGCGCTGGTCGGCGTGATGTTCATGGTCGTCATCGGCACCTTCGAGTGGGCGACGCTCAAGATGTGGCGCAAGGTGCCCGCGGCCGACATCTTCGTCATGCTGCTAGTCACGCTCTACACCGTGTTTATGCACGATCTGGCAACGGCCGTCATTCTCGGCGTCGCGGTCAGTGCGCTTGTGTTCGCCTGGCGGCACGCGCTGCACTTGGGCGTCGACATCAAGTACAACGACGCCGGCAGCAAGATCTACCAGCTCCACGGCGCGCTCTTCTTCGGCAGCGTCACGCACTTCAACGACAGCTTCGATCCCCGGCACGACCCTGACGATGTCGTGATCGACTTCTACTACACGCGCGTCTACGACCAGAGCGGTCTCGAAGCGATCAACAAAATCGCCGACCGCTACAAGGCAGAGGGCAAACGCTTGCACCTGACGCACCTGAGCGACGAGTGCCGACAGCTGCTTGACCGCGCTGACGATCTTGTCGAGGTGAATCTGAGCGAAGACCCTCAGTACCACGTCGCGACGGACCGTTTGGGTTGAACGCACGCGCTTGTTGATCGCGTGTGCCTATGCTGTTCGCGTCGGCCGAATGCTGTTCGGCGGACGCGACTGTTTTCTTCGCATTCGTTCGATGTCCCCGCGTGATTGCGGCCCTCGAAAACGTTGAGGCCAGTCACCACGCACGGGCCATGAGTACTCGCCGACCGATCGGCCGGGCATGACGTGCGTGCCACGAGACACCGACCGAGAAACACGCTTTGTCCAACATCACCTTTCGCGAGCTACGGCTCGATCAGACACTCCTAACCAACGTTGATGCCGAGGGCTACACCCGCGCGACGCCGATCCAGGCCGAGGCGATTCCGCGAGTCCTTAGCGGCCGTGACGTTCTCGCCAGTGCACCAACGGGTACCGGCAAGACCGCCGCTTTCACCCTGCCGATGCTCCAGCGACTTGGCAAGGCAAAGGGCCCACGCAAGATCCGCGGCTTGGTCCTTTGCCCGACGCGGGAACTTGCCACGCAGATCGCCAACAGCCTTTCGGCCTACGGTCACGGCTTTGGCCTACGGCATGTCGTGCTCTACGGCGGCGTCAACCAGCACAAACAAACCCGCGCGCTCAAGGCCGGCGTCGACATCGTCATCGCCACGCCCGGTCGGCTCATGGACCTCATCGACCAGGGCTTCGTCAAACTCCACGACGTGAAGATGTTCGTGCTCGACGAAGCCGATCGGATGCTCGACATGGGCTTCATCCCGGCGGTGCGCAAGATCGCCTCGTACATCCCGGCCAAGCGGCAGACGCTGATGTTCAGCGCGACCGTGCCGCCGACGATCAAGAAACTCGTCGCCGAGCTGATGAATAGCCCAGAGCGGATCGAAGTGAAAGGCGAGGAGGTCGCGGCCGACCAGATCGATCAGTCGATCTTCTTCGTCAAAAAGGAGGACAAGCCTGATTTACTCGCGCACGTCGTCAAGCAGTATGGCGTGAAGTGCGGGATCGTCTTCAGCCGAACGAAACACGGGGCTGAGCGCATCGTCCGCCAACTCAAACAGCGTGGCCATCACGCCGTTTCCATCCACGGCAACAAGAACCAGAACCAGCGTCAGCGCGCCCTTGACACGTTCAAGGCCGGCAAAGTGCCGTTGCTGGTCGCGACCGATGTCGCCGCTCGCGGTATCGATGTCGACGGCGTTACGCACGTGATCAACTACGACCTGACCCACGAACCCGAGACGTACGTCCACCGCATCGGCCGAACCGGTCGGGCCGGGGCGTATGGCAAGGCGTTGAGCTTTTGCAACGCCGAGGAACGTGAGCACCTGAAGGCGATCCAAAAGCTCTTGGGTCGGGAGATCGAGGTCGACAGCCGGCACCCGTACACCGACGGCAAGCAGCGCGTTCCGATGAAGCCGCAAGGTCCGAGCGGCAAGCCGAAGGCCGCGAAGGCTCCACGTGCGTCTCATCCGCTCGAGCATCTCGCCGGCGGCGGCGCCGGAACCGGCAAGGCGCCGAAGAAAAAGGGTCCGAAGAAACCGCACCACCGCGGCCAAGCCGGCAAGGCGAAGCGGCGTGGTCCCCGCAAAGCCGCGACGCGCTAGTCTTGCTCGATCGGCAAGCCGACATCGAGTCGGTCGGCTATGAATCGGGCACGTCGGCCGGCCGGCGTGTCTGGCATGCTGCGGGCCAAGCCGCGTAGCTTCCGTTTGCCGACCAACGGTTTGTCCTCGAGATCGGCCAGTGCGTCGTCGAGCCGGCGGTCGGCGAGGTCGTGGCGCTTGAGTGTTGCTTCGTCCGGTCCGTCGCGTTCGTCGAGATGACCGAGCGCCTTGTCGAACGTTTCGGCCGGCGGGTAGGTATGACCCATGCCCTGAACCTCGATGTACGTCACCGCCGTGAAGCCGTCGGCCTCGTAAGCTTGGGCGTAGGTGTGGCATTGCTCGCGGTTGCCGTCGCCGCTGCCGGTGACGATGACGAGCGGCTGCATGGCGGCGAGCTTCTTCATGCCGGGTGTCGGGGCATGAAACGCGCGCCATAGCTTGCCCGGTCGGGATGGCGGCTCGACTTCGCGATAGAAGTTGCAGCCGATGATCGGCAGGGCACCGCGGAAGATGTCCGAGTAGTTCACGCCGAGATGGCTTGCACATCGACCGCCGCCGGAGAGGCCGGCGACATACACGCGTTCCGGGTCGATGTCGTATTGGAACGGAACGTTGTAGGCCGCGTCGAGCGCAAGCCCGAGCCGCTGCATCAGGTTGCGGTCGTTGCCGGTGTTGTGGGCGCTGACCCAGATCAAGCGGTGCTTGTCGAGTGCCGCTTCGTAGTTGGGCGGGACGCGTCCGTCCGGCGTGGGTGAGATCCACACCAGCAAGCCGAACGGTTCGCCGTTCGGCTCGCGGGTGTCGGGCACGCGTAAATGGAAGCGTTCGTTGGCGAGCTCATATTGCTGCTGCGTCCGCCATTGCCCGGGCCACGCGAAACGCCGGACCAACTCGGTCGGCTCCGACGATGGCGCGCGGTTCTCGAAGGTCACGTCTCGTGACCCGGTTTCGGCTGGAGCTTGGCCGATGAATGCCAGGAGCGCCGACGCGAGGAGCGTTGCAAACATGGCAGGATGCTACCGCATCTTCAGCGTGTGCGACGCAGGGCAATAAGCGCGAGTCCCGAGCCGATGCCCAGCGCGGCAAGCGGTTCCGGGATCGGCGTGCTCAGGGCGACGACGTTGCCGATGATCCCGTCCTCGCCAAGATCCCCGTAGAGGAAGGTCAACGTTTCCGCCTCGGCGACGGTCGTGCCGGTGAAGATGATGCCCAGCGAGATCGGCACGCCATCGATGCTGATCAGGTCATCGGGGTCCGTGGAGCCGAGGCTTCCCGCGTCGATTTCCGCGATCCGGCCCGGCGGGTTGGACACGTCGACCCAGCCCGAAAACTGGCTGGCAAGGGAGATAAAACCGTCCGAGGAAAGCTGAAGGTTCGGACTGTCGATTTGGTACGAGGAAAGCAAAGCAGGCGTGGCGTCGTTGCCGATCAGCAGGGCTTCGCCGGTGTCCACGTCGATGACCAGATCAATCTCGCCGGGCGCGGCTTGCTCGATCCCCACGGGCGCTGCGGCAACCGTGTTCAGAAACAGACTTGTGGCACATACAGCGATCACGGTGCGTAAGACTTGCATCATCTCTCCGGAGCATACCAAGGTGGCTGTGACGGATGCGAGGAAAATCACTTGAGGATGTCGTCCGCGACACGCCCGCCGCTGCCGCGCAATGGCCCGTCGCCATCGGCGAAGAGTGCGGCGGGCCCGGCGGGTACCGTTTGGTTAAAGTTGGCGCGAAGAACGAGGAAGTCGAGGATGTCGACTTGGCCGTCGTAGTTGAAGTCGGCGTTGTCGAAGCCGGGGTTGTCGTCGCGGTTGAAGTTGTTTCGTAGAACGAGGAAGTCGAGGATGTTCACGTCGCGGTCACGGTTCGCGTCGCCGGCAAGCACGAAGAAGTTCGTCGATGCCGTGCCGAAGGAACCGTTGAACGTCGCGACGTAGTTTCCGTTGGGCAGCAGCGTGTCGAAGTCGAAGGTCGCTTCGCGGGTCCGCTGGTCGAACCGGACGGCGCTCGGCTGCGGGGCCGATCCGCCGCCTAGCGCGACGACGGTCACGTCGCTCGGATCGACGACGTCTGTCGGGTCTTCGTCGAACTGCACCGCGACGCTCTGGTCGAAGCGGAAGTTGAAGCTTGCATCGGTGGCGACGGGGCCGCTACGCCGCACGAGCATGATGCCATCGGTGTTGATGACGCGGGTGTTGCTGTCATCGCCGGCGAGAGTGACGATGGGTGCGGTGCCCTCGGCGAAGGTGTAGGTGCCGAGGCTGAACCAGCCATCGGAATAGTTATCTTGGTCGACGGTGATGTCAGTGCTGCCGGCCAGATCGGTGACGGTGTAGGTCACGGCGTTGGCATGGCCCGAGTGATTCTGGCCGCCCCAGTCACCGATCCAGCGGGTGTACACTTCGTATTCGCCGGCGGTGGGGAGGGTCGGGGCGTAGGTGACCGAGTTGCCCGAGGCGTTGGTGGCGAAGGCGGCGTTCTCACCGATGTAACCGCGCGGGAAGCCGACGGTTTCGGTCCAATCACCGACGTAGGTGGCGGCCGAGTGATTCTGGTCGACGATGATTTCCTTGCGGATGTCCCAGAGTTGGTCGTTGCTGAAGCCGACGTAGTTGGAGCCGACGATGGTGCCGGTGCGGGTCACGCCGTTGCGTGTTTCCTCGACCGTGCCATAGGTGGTGCCCTCTTCCGGATACGGCTTGTAGTTGTTGACGACACTGAATGCCGCGTCGATCGTGATGTATTGCGGCGTCGTGTTGCCGAAGTTATTGAGGTGAGCGTTGCCGAACACTTCGGTCCGTCCGCCGTTGATGGTTTTAACGTGGGTGCCTTCGTTTTCCGTCTTGAACCCAAAGACCCAGACATTGGCGCCGTCGTTCACGATGCGGGCGTCGAGTTCACTGTCGAGTCGTGTCGTGTCTTCTTCGATGTTGAGTTGGCGTGCCCAGACGTTCTGGCCGCCCTGGAACTTGATCGCGTTACCAACGGTGTCGTTAATGTAGACATCGCCCGGGTGGTCGACGATGGGGCGGTAGTTCATGCCGGTCACGTCGTTGAACACGAGAGTTCGGTCCGAAGCGTGATCGAAGAACGGGGCGGAACCGACGAAACCGAAGTTGGCGAGGCGCTCGAAGACGACGGTATCGGGACCGGTTTCGCCAATGACGATGCGTGCGGGGTCTCCGAAGAAGTTGGCGTTCATGCCAGCTTCGGTGCCGATGAACCGGTGAACGTTGCCGCGGATTTCGATGTCGGTGTTGAGCGTCCATTGACCGTTTGGGATGTAGACGGTGGACGCGCCGGAGTCGATCGCTGCTTGAATCGACGGGCCGTCATCGATGTCATCATTGGGCAAGCCACTGAAGACGCCGGGGCTTGTTTCGATGATGTGGTTGTGCGGTCCGTCCCAGTCGGCCAAGTCATCCCAGGGAACGGTCGGTGATTCCTTGATCGGCAGGCCCAGAGTGGTGTCCGGCGCGTCGTCGAACAGTCGGGTCATGCCGCCGCCACTTCCGGGGTAGGCCCCATCCGACCAGAACTCGTGGATGTAGTCGCCGTCGATCCCGTCGTTGCCCCGATAGCCCCGCCAAGAAAGCTGATTGGCGTTGTACAGCGAAACGTCATAACCCGAGGTTGTGACGTTGCGGGCGTACATGAAACCATAGGTGTGGATCGCGCGATGTGCCTCGGCTCCGGGCAGACCGGTCAGCGTGGAATCGATGAGCACCACGTGTGACGGGCCGCTGCTGAACCGATAGCCCTCGTTACGGAACGCCGGCACGCTGTTTTCGCTGAGGAGACCTTCGACCCAAATCTGGCTCGTGGTTTCGTTGACCCAGCCGATCTCGCGTTGGTTGCGGATCGTGATGTCCTCGAAGGTGCGCGCGACGTTTTGCCAGGCGCTGTGGATGCCGATGGCGAAGCCCTCGACGGTGACGTCGCGGACGAGGATCGGTCCGATCGCGGCCGTGTGCGAGAGGTTCAAGCCGATGTCGCCGGAGTCGGGTGCCGCGCGGAGAGTCACGTTGGCGACGGTCGACTGGTTGTTGCCGTGGAACTTGAGTCCGTCGGCTTGCGGGTTTCCGCTGCCGACGTCGAGGGTCATGTCACGCACGGCGGTGCGGAAGAACTGTTCGACGCCGGACTCCCAGGCGACGATGCCGCCATCGAACGGCGAGCCGTCGTCGTTGGTCAGATTGTCGGAGAGTTTGAGTACGGTACCCGTCTCCGACTGGCCTTGGAGGATGACGTCGGTCAGGTAGTTGGCACCGTAATCCAGCGAGACCCGATCGAGTTCGAAGCCGACTTCGCGGGGGACGATCTCGACGGTGTTGATGCCGTCCACTAGTCGTACGCTGGTGTTGATAATTCGCTGCTCGACGAAGTCATCACCAGTGATCGCGGGGCCTCGGATGATCCAGTCGCCGCCGTTCACCCGGTAGTAAAAGCTGTTGCTGGCTTGGTCGGGGGCACGGTAATCGATGCGTAGTCGGCGATTACCAGCAAAGGCCTCGAAATCGTAACGCAGCGTTGGTGCGCCCGGTGTCGGGAAGTCACCCGTGGCAGCCTGCCCGCTCTGGATGGCTCGAACGAAAGTGCGATCGCCCTCGGTCACGGTTTCCCAATACGCGGGATCGGGGTTGAAGGTCTCTGCCTCGCCGACGAAGTTCTTCTTCTCCAGCCGGATCTCATCGCTGATGTCGTACTGCCCGTTGGGGAAGTAAATGATCCGGCTGCTGGGCGTCATCAGGTCGAACAGCCGTTGCAGGGCGGCGGTGTCGTCGATGCCGTCATCAGGGATCGCTCCGATGAACGGATCGGTCACATTCACCACACCCGCGTCGGCGGGGAATTCGATGTTGGCCAAACCCGGTTGGGCGCCTGCGAGCAGGCGTCTCGACTCGAGCGGTTCGATCGGGTTCGCCACTCTCGCCATTTCGGTACGAGCAGGCCGGCCGAAAACATTGTCGGATGTACGGATTGAAGCTCCCATGGGAGGTACCTGCCTTGAGCCAAGTGCCAACCCCCAGGCTGCGATCTAAATATTCGAGTGCGACAGTTCGTGCAAACGAAATGTGACATTTTCGTGGACTAGGCAACAAAGGAACATCGGGAGCGTGGGATAAGTCACACTCGCGATGTTCGCGGGCACGGAGCTCGCCGTTTAGATGGCTACGAGAGCTTCCCAAACGTGCTACTTCAAACTCGCGCCGAGGTCATGGCTGTCGTCGCCGGGTGTGAGCCGGCGGGTGTCGAAATCGAACGTGCTGGTCGTTGCTCCGCGGGCGGGGGAGTCTTTGGCGATTCGGTAATCGTCGTCGAGCATCGGGTCGGCTTCGATGACGTTGTCGCCCAGGGGCCAGCCGTCGTTGGACTTGGCGTTGTGGATCAGGTTGGTGTCGAAGTGCAACGCGCTGGACTGGTATCCGCCGAACGCGTTGATGCCGTCTTCGGCGAAAATGATGTTGTGAGCGACCGACACGTTGTTCGTCCGGCCGAACTCGATCTCGTGCTCGATGTTCTCGCGTTGGGCGTTGCGGTAGAGCGTGTTGTGGAGAACATCGATGTTGTCCGACTCGTACAGATTGATCCCCCGGCCGCCGTTGTTGTAGCAGAGGTTGTTCATGATCAGGATGCGGCCGTTGTAGGGAGCGGTCTGGTCGTCATCGAGGATCGAGCCCTGCGTGTTTTGCAGCGCGTCGATGATGATGCCGTTGCCGTCCGACATGGTGCCGAGCATCCAGAACTTCACGCGGTTGTTGTTGGAGTGGGAGATGTTGTTGCGAATCACGGTGCGGTAGACGTCTTGGCGATCATCGTGATTGGACGACTGCCAGACGGAGATGCCGCTGCCGCCCCACGGCGTGTAGTAAGCGTTGCGGTAGACGAGGTTGTTCTCGATGAGGACGTAGTCGACGCGTCCAGTGGCGATACCGCCGCCGGGCACGTCATGGACGGTGTTGCCGCGGATGATGATGTGATGGGGGAAGTCGTTCTTGTCTTCCTCGCTGGAACTGACGCGGATGCCGACGGTGAAGAAATGAGTCTGCGTATGGTCGTCGCCCTTGAATGCCTCGGCGTGTGCGGTGGCGGCTTCGGGGTCGATCTCGTCGGACCGGCCGCGGACCGTGAAGCCCTCGACCACGACATAGTCGGCGCCCTCGATGCGGATGCCGCGTAGGGCATCGGTGTCGATGATCGGCGTTTCGCCGGGGAAGTTGGCGAACTTCACCCAGTTCTCGGCCGTCCCGCCGCGTTTGATGCGGAGGGGGATTTCGTTGTCGATGTCTTCGTAAACGCCGCCACGAACGAGCACCGTGTCGCCCGGCTCCACCCGATCGGCCGCGGCTTGGAGCGTTCGCAGCGGGTTCGCCTCATCGCCGACCGCATCGTCATCCCCGTCGAGGCTGACGACGAACGTGTTGCCGGTGAGCCCGCGCTCGGCGATGTCGATCGGGAGGTCGTGGAGGTTTTCGCCAGCTCTGGCGGTCGAACCGCAGGCAGTGGCCGACAGAAGTGCAACAAACAGCAGCAACGAGAACGGTCGTGGAGTCATGGTCCGCGAATCGTAACCGATAACGGTTTGCCGACCAACCGCCTCAATGGTCTCGGGTAACGCTGGCTTGGCTCACGCTTTCGCCTCCCACGCACGCAGCCACGGCAAGCACGTGAATCAGGCTTGCTCCGGCGCGTGTTGCCGGGGCAGGTGGTGGTAAAGCGCGTAGAACACGAGCGCGACGGCAATGAGCATTTCCTTGTGCTCGTTGATCTGCTCGATAAACCCCCAATAGAAACTCCCGGCCGGATCATCCGGTCGAGGCCCTTCTTCGTAAAACATCCGATAGACGTTTTTCAGGAACCGCCAGCCGAAGGCGATGCCCATGGCGATGACCACGGGAATCGACGGCACGACAGGCGGGGCAAGGACGGCGGGGAGGTTCAATTTCCCGCGAAACGCCCAGAGTGCGGGCAAACCGAAGAAGATCCCGGCAAGGTAGAGGTTGCCCACCGACTTGATCGGCAACGGCGAGCTGTTGTGCAGGTTCAATGCGGGTGCGTCGCCTTTGGGTGCTTCGTCACCCCAGAGCCCATACGAGTCGCCCCAGTCGATCTCTTCCCCCGCGACGAAAAAGCCGGCCAGACAAAGCGACCCGACGATGCCAATGGTCAACCACTTCCCTCGGTCGTTCGACCGGAGCAATCGAAACGTCGGCGCCACCAACAGCAATCCTGCGAGGAGCAGGCACGCAAACGTGATGATCTCCACCACCTGCGTCTCACGCTGGCTGAACTCCAGCACGTACGTCAGGTAAAACCGCGGGTCGATCAGATAGGTTGTAACTAGCAGCGCCAAGAGTGCGACCGGCAAGGCCACCGTGACCCAGTCGAGAATGCGTTTCGTCATGTGAGCAACAGGTTAACGATGCCGCCAACGGTTTCGAGTCGCGGGGAGACGCTCGTCCTCATGTACACTGCGAAGCATGAGCACGAAGCCCGCGGTCATCGGTGTCTCGGAGATCGTCCTCAACGTCAACGACCTAGGCGTCATGCGCGACTTCTATCGGAACGTCGTCGGTTTCGAGCTGCACAGCGAGGTGTCGCTCGAAACGGAGGTCGCCGATCCGGACAGCGATCCGACGATCACGTTTCTCACGATCGCCGAGGCCGACACTCCGCTCGGCCGGGGCGGTCACCCGCAGTTGTTGGCGCTGATCGACTACCGGCGTCACGTCTGGGCGAAGGGTCACACCTCCGACGTCAATCCGCAAGGGTCGCCGCTGAATCACATGGCCTTCGAGATTTCGCCGGAGGATTACGATGCCCACCGCCAACGTCTTACCGGCCTCGGCATCCAGCTCACCTTCTCCGAGTTTCCGGCGGTGAACGCTCGTGCTATGTTCTTCGTGGACCCGGAAGGGAACAGGATCGAGTTCATCGCGCACAAGCCTCGAAGCGACTGAGCGATGCTTCCACACGATTCTCGGTCTGGTGAGGGTCGCGTTCCCGTCAGATTCCGTTCGTTAAATGGTAGGCACCGATGCTTAGAATACTCAGCCTATCCGGAGGGGGGCTTCGCGGGGCTTTCGCGATCGGCGTTTTGGCCGAGCTTGAGAAGCGATTGGATCGGCCGCTCACGGATTATTTCGACCTGATCGCCGGAACATCGACCGGGTCCATCACGGCGGCGGCACTCGCGTTTGGCAAAACGGCCAACGACATGCAGGGGTTCTACGAGAAGCACAGCAAAGCGATCTTCAAGCCGCGCGAATCATACCGTCCGCGGCACATCATCAGGGCCATCTATCCGGCACTGCGGCGATACATCAAACGCAGATCCGGAAGCAATCTGGATCACTTCTTCCAATCACGCTATTGCCCGTTCGCTCTGCGCGCGTCGATGGTCGATGGGTTCGGCGAAGCGACGATGCGCGACGTTGCTCGGTGCCGCCTGATTATCCCCGTGGTCAACTTGACGGATGGCGAAACTTACGTCATGCACACACCGCACCTGGGTCGGTCACGGCCCGAGTACGATTGGAAAGTCGCTGACATCATCGTCGCGTCGGCTGCCGCGCCGACGTACTTCCCTCATAAGAAAATGCCGGACGGGAAGTCATATGCGGACGGTGGCCTGTGGGCGATCGATCCCGGCGTGGTCGCACTTGCGGAAGCTGCCCGGATCATTGACCACGAAAGCCAGTGTTGCGGCCGATCCGACAAGCTCGGCGACGTCCACATGCTCTCGATCGGCACCGGGACATCGACGTACTCACTCGCGCCGCCCGGAGGCGATGCGGGCATGCTGTTCTGGGCCCGGCACATTGCCGAGGTCATGAGCATCTCACAAGTACAAGGCGCACAACTCCCGCTCAAGATCGTGCTTGGTGATCGCTATCGGCACATCGAGTTTCCCATCGAAGACCCATCGTGGCGGCTCGACAATATCGACATGATGGAAAAGCTCTTCGACCGCGGACGTACGACAGGCAAGAAGCTCTTCGATGAGCTGCAGCCTGAGTACTTTCAGGAAGCAAGGCCGCCGTACAAGTCTCTGGCGTAAGGCCCTCAATCGTCGAACGATTCGGGTTCGTGTGGCCACTTCCCGCTTTGTCCGAAGAAGCGGCAAGGGTTGTTGTAGAACACGTCGAGGCAGGCGGCTTCGTCGTGACCGCGGCGTTTGTATTCGAGGTAGGTGTCGGTCAGCTCTGAAGGTCGTGACGGGCCCCAGTCGCTGGCGCTGTTCACGCAGATCATGTCCGGGCCGTAGCGTTCGAGGATGTCGCAGCCGCGCTGTGGTGTGACCTTCGTGACCGGGTAGATCGTCAGCCCGGCCCAGAAACCGTTCTCGCGGGCGATCTCGATCGTGTGCTCCTCGCAGTGGTCGATCAGCACGCGCTCGGGGCGGATGCGCGGGTCGTTCTTGATGATGTCGCAGATGATCCGTGTGCCCTTGTGCTTGTCTTGAAGGTGGGGCGTGTGGATCAGGATCATCTGGTCGTGCTCGGCGGCGAGGTTGACCTGCTCCTCGAAGATCGTGATCTCGTTGCGGGTGTTCTTGTTGAGACCTATCTCGCCGACGCCGAGGACGCGGGGGTGATCCAGCAGCGGGGGGATGAGGCTGATGACTTCGCGGGAGAGCCCAACGTTCTCGGCCTCCTTGGCGTTGATGCACATCCAGCAATAGTGATCGATCCCGAACTGCGCCGCCCGCAGCGGCTCGACGTCGGTGAGGTGGCGGAAGTAGTCGGCGAACGACGAGGCCGTGGAACGGTCGTACCCCGCCCAGAACGCCGGCTCCGAGACTGCCACGACGCCGGCACGGGCCATGTACTGGTAGTCGTCGGTGGTGCGGCTGACGCAGTGGATGTGGGGGTCGATGAGCTTCACGCCAGCACCTCGCTCTTGTCGGAGAACGCCAGCTGCAAGGCCTTGGCCCGGTCAGGCGCGTCGGCGATCAGCAGTGCCGCCGCCTCGCGCAGTTGCTGGACCCGTGGATCGCTCTCGAGCAGTTCGTCGCCACCATCACCTCGTTGAATCCGATCAAAGTCGGCCGCGAGGATCAACAGCTTGTGCCGCATGTCGAGGAACTGGTGATCAAGCATGTTCGTGGCGGAGGTGGGGGGCGAGTCGAGCATGGTTACATCATCGGCGCCCTAAGCGAACGGGGCCACTTGCGACACGTTGAGCGTCGGCAGCGTAGACCGGTCCGAGTTCCAGACCCGTGTTCGTGAAATCTCGTGAACCGTGGGTGGCGTTGGTTGGCCAAACGGTGTTGATTGATCGCGGGTGAGGTACATCAGTTGGAGTAATGATTGGCTAGCAGCCTGCGGTCACCGTTTGAATTTTGACTCCGATCATATTTGACGTCCCAATGCTGGGAGGGCTAACATCCATATGCTCGGTGTTGCAAGCGGCCCCCACGACCAGTTCGACAACCTGACAGCGGTAACGAAAGCGGCTTTCGAGCCGTCGGCGTTGCCGCCACTTGCCTTGCGCAAGTGCGACCTGCCCGACATGCGGTTTTGACCACCGCAGGACGCTCGGTGACCGGTTCGTCAGCCTTGTTCGACATGCCGCGATCCGAGACGAGGGGGCGGCTTTTGCACCGAAGCGACATCCCGAGACGAGCCCATCGGGGCAGTGTCCGCCGAGAATATCGGTCCGGCCTGTCCCACCCGTCGAGCCGAACTTTCGCAGGGCTGGCCCGACGACATCCGGAACCTGCGCAGCGACCCACCATGCAGAACCCCAACGCGCCCGAGATTCGTAACTTCTCCAAGCGAGGCGATGCCCTCGACGTCCCGGACCTCATCAAGGTCCAGATCGACGCCTACAAGCGATTCCTGCAGGAGCACACCAACCCCACCGAACGCGACCCCCACGGCTTGGAAGGGTTGCTCAAGGAAGTGTTCCCGATCGTCAGCTACGACGAGAACCTCGTCCTGCACTACGTTTCCTACGCGCTGGCCGAGCCGCGGTACACGATTGATGAGTGCCGCGCCCTGCGGCTGACCTACGGCATGCCGTTCCGGGTGACCGTGCGTCTGGAGATCAAGAACGCCCCGGCCGAGCAGGACGGACTGATCGAGGACAGCATCTACCTCGGCGAAATCCCGATTATGATCGGCGGCGGTGAGTTCATCATCAACGGTGCCGAGCGCGTCATCGTCAACCAGTTGCACCGCTCACCCGGTATCGACTTTCTCATCGAGCAGCAGGAAGGTGACCGGCCGCTCCACGGCTTCCGTGTCATCCCCGAGCGCGGCTCCTGGGTCGAGTGCGGCGTGTCCAAGAAGGACAGCCTGCAGGTCCGCATCGACCAGTCGGCCAAGATCCCGGCCACGACGTTCATCCGCGCCCTCGACGAGAAATATGGCTCCTCCGAAGCCATCATCAACGAGTTCTACCAGGTCGAGCGGGTCAAAACGAAGAACCTCCAGCCGACCTACTACAGCGCCCAGACCATCGTCGACACCGAGACCGGCGAGGAGCTGATCAAGGCCGGTGCCCAGGTCGGTGACAACTTGGAAGCGATCCAGGCTTCCGAGCTGGGTGAGCTCGTCTGCGTGACCAAGGTCAACGACCCGCTGATCCTCAACACCCTGGCCGAGGACACCGCGACCAACCACGAAGAGGCGTTGATGAAGATCTACGCCCGGCTCCGTCCCGGCAACCCGCCGCAGCTGGACAAGGCCAAGACGCTCTTCACCGAGAAGTTCTTCGACGAGTCTCGCTACCGCCTGGGCCGGGTCGGCCGATTCCGCATCAACCGCAAGTTCGACCAGAACGTTCCCGAGTCGGAGATGGTGCTCCGCGTCGAGGATGTGGTGAACTCCGTCGCATACATGTTCAAACTCCGCTCCGGCGAGGGTTACACCGACGACATCGACCACCTGGGCAACCGCCGGCTGCGTCTGATCGACGAGCTGGCCACCGAGGAGATCCGCAAGGGCTTCCTCAAGCTCAAGCGGACCGTCCAGGAGCGCATGTCGCTCAAGGAACCCGCCGAGCTGCAGAAGGTCGCCGAGCTGGTCAACTCCAAGAGCATCTCCAGCGCGATCGACTTCTTCTTCGGCCGCGGCGAGCTTTCGCAGGTCGTCGACCAGACCAACCCGCTGTCGCAGCTGACCCACGAACGTCGTCTTTCGGCACTCGGCCCCGGCGGCTTGAACCGGAAACGCGCCGGCTTCGAAGTGCGCGACGTTCACATCTCGCACTACGGCCGAATCTGCCCGATCGAAACCCCCGAAGGCACCAACATCGGCCTCATCGCGTCGCTGTCGATCTACTCCGACATCGACGACTACGGCTTCCTCATCACCCCGTACCGCGTCGTCGAGGACGGCAAGGTCAACGGAAAGGTGCAGTACCTCCGCGCCGACGAGGAAATGAAGGCAGTTCTCGCTCCGCCAGACGTCGTGCCGGTCGGCGATGGGGCAATCCCCAAGGGTCTTCAGCTGGCCCGCGTCGAGGGTGACCTTTCGACCGTGCCGAGCAAGGACATCCAGTATGTCGACATCTCGCCGAAGCAGACCGTCTCGGTCTCGGCGGCGATGATCCCGTTCCTCGAGCACGACGACGCGAACCGCGCCCTGATGGGTTCGAACATGCAGCGTCAGGCCGTGCCGCTCATCCGGCTCGACCCGCCGCTGGTCTCGACCGGCATGGAGCGGCCCGTCGCGTACAACTCCGGCATGATCGTCAAGGCCAAGCGGGCCGGCACCGTCACCTACTGCGACGCCGACCGCATCCTGATCGACAACGCGGATGAGTACATCATGCGTAAGTTCCGCGGCCTCAACGCCCGGACCTGCCAGAACCAGAAGCCCGTCGTCCGCAAGGGCGAAAAGGTCAAGGAAGGCCAGATCATCGCCGACGGCGCGTCCGTCCACTTCGGTGAGCTGGCGCTTGGACGCAACCCGCTGGTCGCGTTCATGACCTTCGACGGCTACAACTTCGAGGACGCCATCGTCATCTCCGAACGCCTCGTCAAGGACGACGCGTTCACGTCGATCCACATCGACGAGTACGACGTCGAAATTCGCGAGACCAAGCTCGGCCGCGAGGAGTTCACGCGGGACATCCCCAACGTCTCCGAACGTGCCCTGGCCAACCTCGACGAGAACGGCATCGTCCGCATCGGCACCCGCGTCGGCCCTGGTGACATCCTCACCGGCAAGATCGCGCCCAAGTCGAAGAGCGAACTGACGCCGGAAGAAAAGCTCCTGCACGCCATCTTCGGCCGGGCCGGTGAGGACGTGAAGAACGACTCGCTGGAACTGCCCGCCGGCGAGGAAGGCGTGGTCATTGACGCTAAGCGGTTCAGCCGCCGGATGCACATGACCGAAGAGCAGAAGAAGCAGCTCAAGAAGGACATCGAGGCCTACGAGGCCGAGATGGACGCCAAAGCGATCGGCATTTTCCGCGAGATGATCGACGAGATCAACGAGCAGACCGGCCGCGAGATGGTCGACCCCAACACCCGGCAGAAGGTCGGTAAGTCGGAGTACGACGAAGTCATCATCGAGCAGATCGAGGAGTTCGACACCGACTGGATCAAGGGCGACGAAGCGGCCAAGAAGAAGGCGCTTCAAACCTACGGCCGCTACTGGCCGCGCGTCCAGGCCGTCGGCAAGGAGAAAGAACGCAAGACCGACCACATGAAGCGCGGCGACGAACTGCCGTCCGGCGTGCTCGAAATGGTCAAGGTCTACGTCGCCACCAAGCGGGCCCTGTCCGTCGGTGACAAGATGGCCGGCCGGCACGGTAACAAGGGTGTTATCGCCCGCATCGTGCCGGAAGAGGACATGCCATTCCTCGAGGACGGCACGCCGGTCGACATCATGCTCAACCCGCTCGGTGTGCCCAGCCGCATGAACGTCGGGCAGATCCTCGAGACGCACTTGGGTTACGCCATGAAGGTCCTCGGCCAGCAGGCGATCACCCCGGTGTTCGACGGTGCCACGGAAGAGGAAATCTTCCAGTGCGTCCAGCAGGCTAACGACCACTCCGCCCAGCGGATCAAGGAGCACGAGGCCGGCGAGAAGCACCTCGGAGATCGTGAGCTTGTCGCCCACATGCCGCTGACCGGCAAGGTGCAGTTGTACGACGGTCGCTCCGGCGAGCCGTTCGAGCAACGGACCACCGTCGGCTTCATGTACATGCTCAAGCTCCACCACCTCGTGGATGACAAGATCCACGCCCGCGCCACCGGCCCGTACTCCCTGATCACCCAGCAGCCACTCGGCGGCAAGGCCCGCACCGGCGGGCAGCGCTTCGGCGAGATGGAAGTCTGGGGTCTGGAGGCGTATGGCGCCGCCTACATCCTGCAGGAACTCCTGACGGTGAAGAGCGACGACGTGGACGGCCGGACCAAGATTTACGAGTCGATGGTCAAGGGCAACAACACACTCGAAGCCGGCACGCCGGTCAGCTTCGACGTGCTGATGAACGAGATCCGCGGCCTCGGCCTCAACATCGAACTCGAACGCGCCTACGGCGAGGTGCCGGTGGATGGGGATCTGTAGTAGGTGATGCCGCTGTTGGCTTACAGCCTCTGGTTCGGGGTGTGCGTTCTCAGCATCATCACCCTCCCGTTAGTCATCGCATTTGTGCTCTACCGACGGGAACGAAAGCAGAAACAAGTCCGCGGTTTTGAAGTGATTGAGAAACAACCCGCCGACCCGGACGCAACCACGTCCCCCGGCGACACTGAAAGAGAATGACCATGATCGACGGTGGCTACGCAAAAGTGAACGACGTCCAGGCGGTGAAGATCCTGCTGGCCTCCCCGAACGACATCCGTTCGTGGAGCTTCGGCGAGGTCAAGAAGCCTGAGACCATCAACTACCGCACCTACCGCGCTGAGAAGGACGGCCTGTTCTGCGAGCGCATCTTCGGCCCCGAGAAGGACTGGGAGTGCTCCTGCGGCAAGTACAAGGGCACCAAGTACAAGGGCATCATTTGTGACCGCTGCGGCGTGAAGGTGACCCACAGCCGGGTGCGGCGCAAGCGCATGGGCCACATCAACCTGGCCGCGCCGATCGTCCACATCTGGTTCTTCAAGGCGTTGCCCAGCCGACTCGGTGCGATCCTCGGTTGCAAGACCAGCGACATCGAGAAGATCATCTACTTCCAGGACTACGTCGTCACCGATCCCGGCGACACCCCGCTCAAGCGGCTACAGCTGCTGAGCGAGGAAGAATTCCGGCAGTACGACGACAAGTACCCCGGCGAGTTCGAGGCCGAGATGGGTGCCGAGGCGATCAAGAAGCTCCTCGCGTCCCAGGACATGGACGCCGAGGCCGCCAAGATCCGCCAGGAGATCACCGAGACCGGGTCCAAGCAGAAGCTCAAGGACCTGACCAAGCGGCTCAAGATGATCGAAGCCATCCGCGGCTCCGACAACAAGCCCGAGTGGATGATCATGGACGTCGTCCCGGTCATCCCGCCGGACCTGCGTCCGCTGGTGCTGCTGGAGTCTGGCAACTTCGCCACGTCCGACCTCAACGACCTTTACCGCCGGATCATCAACCGCAACAACCGTCTCAAGAAGTTGCAGGACCTCAACGCCCCCGAGGTCATCGTCCGCAACGAGAAGCGGATGCTGCAGCAGGCGGTCGATGCGCTCTTCGACAACGGCCGCTGCCGTCGTCCGGTGCTCGGCTCGTCCAACCGCCCGCTCAAGTCGCTGACTGACATGATCAAGGGCAAGCAGGGCCGTTTCCGCGAGAACCTGCTGGGCAAGCGCGTCGACTACTCGGCCCGCTCGGTTATCGTCGTCGGCCCCGAGCTCAAGCTGCACCAGTGCGGCCTGCCGAAGAAGATCGCGCTGGAGTTGTACCAGCCGTTCATCATTCGCCGACTAAAAGACCACGGCCTCGCTGACACCATCAAGTCCGCCAAGCGGATGCTCGAACGCCGCGACCCGGAAGTCTGGGACATCCTCGAGGAAGTCATCTACCAGCACCCGGTGCTGTTGAACCGCGCCCCGACCCTGCACCGCATGGGCATCCAGGCCTTCGAGCCGGTGCTGGTCGAGGGTAACGCGATCCGCATCCACCCGCTGGTTTGCAAGGGCTTCAACGCAGACTTTGACGGCGACCAGATGGCGGTTCACCTGCCGCTGAGCGTCGAGGCGCAGGCCGAGGCGCAGGTGCTGATGCTCAGCCCGCACAACATCTTCTCGCCCGCCAACGGCAGCCCGATCATCACGCCGTCGCAGGACATCGTGCTCGGCGTGTACTACATCACGTCCGAACGTGCCAACGACATCGGCGAGTTCAGCAAGTTCTCCTCGCCCAGCGAGGCGATCATGGCGTTCGAGACCGGCAAGATCGCGACCCACTCGCGCATCTTCGTCCGTCTGCCCGAGCGCACCGAAGTGATCAGTGAGTCCGGCGACGCGGGCAAGCCGATCGAGTCGGTCGCGTGGAACCACCACCAGGAACACGCCAAGCGTCTCGACGAAGGACACGAAGCCCAGCCGATGCCGCAGGGTTACGCCGGCAAGACGATCCTGACGACCGTCGGCCGCGTGCTGTTCAACGACATCCTCCCGCCGGAGATGCCGTACTACAACTACGAGCTGACCAGCAAGGGTGCCAGCCGCGTGATCGCCGACACCTACGCCCGCTTGGGCCGGCCAGCGACGATCGAGTTGCTCGACAACCTCAAGCGCGTCGGTTTCAAGCGTTCCACGCTTGCCGGCCTCTCGTTCGGCATCACCGACATCCGCAGCCCCGAGACCAAGCAGGCCATCCTCGACGAAGGCCAAAGCAAGGCCGACCGGGTCGAGAAGTCGTACAAGATGGGTGCGATCACCGACCAAGAGCGCTACGGCCAGCTCATCGAGATCTGGGGCCACTGTCGCCGCCGGGTCACCGACGACCTGATGGACGGCCTCAAGGCCGACTACCGCCTGCCCGATGGCACGCCCACCGCGCCCGACGACAAGGACGCGATGCAGTACCTCAACCCGATCGCGCTCATGTCGGTCTCCGGTGCCCGTGGCTCGGTCGACCAGATGCGCCAGCTCGGCGGCATGCGTGGTCTGATGGCCAAGCCGTCTGGCGAGATCATCGAGACGCCGATCAAGTCCAACTTCCGCGAAGGCCTGTCGGTGCTCGAGTACTTCTCGTCCACCCACGGTGCCCGCAAGGGTCTGGCCGACACCGCGCTCAAGACCGCCGACTCAGGCTACCTCACCCGAAAGCTTTGCGACGTTGCCCAGAACGTGGTCATCAACGGCCTCGACTGTGGCACCAGCCGCGGTGTGACCAAGAACGCCGTCTACAAGGGCGAGACCGTCGAGGTCGAACTCGGCGAGCTCATCCTCGGCCGCATCGCCCGTGACCGGGTCGCCAACCCGATCACCGACGAGGTCATCGTCGAGGAAAACCAGATCATCACCAACGAGGTCGTCGCCAAGCTCAAGGAGTTCGGCATTGAGACGCTGCGCATCCGCAGCCCGCTGACCTGTGAGAACGCCTACGGCGTCTGCGCACGCTGTTACGGCGTGGACCTCTCCTCGGGCCAGCTCGTCGAGGAAGGTCTGGCCGCTGGTATCATCGCCGCTCAGTCGATCGGCGAGCCGGGCACGCAGCTGACGATGCGGACCTTCCACACCGGCGGTGTGGCGGCCGAGTCGATCCTGCAGAACGACATCAAAGCCGGCATGGCAGGCGTCGTGAAGTACGGCGACATCAACGCCGTCGAAGCCCCCGATACCGAGGGGAACAAACGTACCGTCACCCTCAAGCGTAACGGCGACCTCATGCTCGTTGATGCCAAGGGGCGTGAGCTCGAACGTCACAAGGTTCCGTACGGTGCGACGATCGCCGCGAAGGACGGGGCCAAGGTCAAGGCCGGCGAAACCATCGTCGAGTTCGACCCGCGCTCCAACCTCATCCTCGCCGAGAAGGATGGCACCATCCAGTTCGAGGACATCGAGGAGGGCGAAACCGTCCGCTTCGACACCGACCGCAAGGGTGGCCAGACTGAGTCCAAGCTCGTCGTCATCGAGCACAAGGGCGAACGGAACCCGCGCGTCATCATCGCCGATGCCGACGGCAAGATTCTCGACTTCCACTACCTCCCGGCCAAGGCCCGCATCGAGGTCACCGAAGGCGACAAGATCGTTGCCGGCACCATCCTCGCCCGCCAGCCCCGCGAGGCGGCGAAGACGATGGACATCACCGGCGGTCTGCCGCGCGTGACCGAGCTGTTCGAGGCCCGCAAGCCGAAAGACCCAGCCGTCCTCGCCGAAATCTCCGGTGAAATCGAGATCCAGCAGGACCGCCGCAAGGGCAAGGTCACCATCGTCGTCAAGAACGAGACGGGGATGGAAAAGGACCACCACGTCCCGCAGGACAAGGAGCTCTCGGTCCACACCGGCGACTACGTCGAGGCCGGCGACCCGCTCATCCGCGGCCCCGTCATCCCGCACGACATTCTCCGCATCAAGGGCGAGGAGGAACTGCACAAGTACCTGCTCACCGAGATTCAGAACGTGTACCGGTCGCAGGGTGTGAAGGTCAACGAGAAGCACATCGAGGTCATCGCGGCCCAGATGCTGCGGAAGGTCAAGATCGACGAGCCGGGCGACTCCGGCTTCCTGCCCGGCGAGGTCATCGAGCGTCACAAGTTCCTCGAACGCAACGCCGAGTTGGCCAAGTCCGTTCGCATCAGCGAGACCGGCGAGACCGACCTGCTCGAAGGCCAGCTCATCACGAAGGATGAGTTCAAGGACGCCAACGAGCAGGCCGAGGCCGACGGCAAAGAGCCGGCCAAGTCCAAGAAGCCGCGTCCGGCCCGTGCCAAGACGCTGCTGCTGGGCATCACCAAAGCCAGCCTCTCCAGCGAGTCGTTCATCTCCGCCGCCAGCTTCCAGGAGACCACCAAGGTCCTCACCGAAGCCGCCATGGCCGGCATGTCCGACACGCTCCAGGGCCTCAAGGAAAACGTCATCCTCGGCCACCTCATCCCGGCCGGTACGGCGTACAAGGACTTCACCAACATGACGATCATCCACAACACGGACGACGTCGAAGGCGAAGCCGACTACCTCGAAGACCGGGGCGGCGTCTCCACCGAAGTCGAGCCGCGCATCACCGCCGACGCACCGGCCCCGACCGAGACCTCGGCGTAAGCCGAGTCCGACTCGAAAAAGCGAAAGCCCACGGCACCTGCCGTGGGTTTTTGCTTGGCCGACTTGAACATGCACCGACCTTGCCCGTAGGAATGCTGGCACGAACCCCGGCATGTCGCCGATGCGTTCGCGGAAGGAACTGACCGACCCCCATGGCAGACAACGGCCGTAAAAACCTCGTGATCGTCGAATCGCCGGCCAAGGCGAAGACGATCAACAAATACCTCGGCGATGACTTCGTCGTCCGCGCCTCCATGGGACACGTGCGCGACCTGCCATCTTCGGGGATGGGCGTGGACCTGGAGACGTTCGAGCCGGAGTACGAGGTGCTCAGCAGCCGCGGCAAGGTGATGAGCGAGCTGCGCAAGCTCGCCAAGAACGCCGACACCGTCTACCTCGCAACCGACCTCGACCGCGAAGGGGAGGCGATCGCCTGGCACCTGAAAGAGGCGCTGAAGTTAAAGGACGAACGCATCCAGCGCGTCATCTTCAACGCCATCACCAAGGCCGACATCGAGAAGGCGTTCGCCAACCCCGGCGAGCTCGACATGAACCGCGTCAACGCCCAGCAAGCCCGCCGGCTGCTGGACCGCGTCGTCGGTTACGAAATCAGCCCGGTGCTGTGGCGAAAGGTCGCCCGCGGCCTCTCGGCGGGTCGTGTGCAGTCCGTCGCCGTTCGCCTCGTCGTCGAACGTGAACGCGAGATCGAGGCGTTCATTCCGGACGAGTACTGGAAGATCGGCGCGGTCTTCTCGCCCAAGGACAACGCGGCTTTGCGTGACGCCTACGCGACGTGGTGGGACAAGGCCGCCGAGGCGAACGAGAAGGGCGACGCTCCGACGCAAGCAGCGCAGCGCGAGTGGCTCGCCGACAACGACAGCTTCGCCGCCGACATGATCGAGTGGAAGGGCGAGAAGTTCGAGCCGACCGACGCCGGCGCGACCCGCGAAGTCGCCGAAGCGCTCGGCTTCGTCGTCGACCAGGTTAAGGTCGTCGACAACGAAGGCGGCAAGGGCCCGCAGGCGAAACTCACCACGCTCATCGGCAAGATCGGCACGCCCGCCGACTTCCGGATCCGCGACATCCAGAAGAAACGCACGTCGTCGCGCCCATCCGCACCGTTCATCACGTCGACGCTGCAGCAGGGTGCGAGCAGTCGTCTGAGCTTCGGCGCGAGCCGGACGATGCGCGTGGCGCAGACGCTCTACGAAGCCGGCCACATCACCTACATGCGGACCGACTCGACGAACCTTTCGCCCGCCGCCGTCGGCATGGCGCGTGACTTCGTCGGCAAGGCCTTCGGCGACAACTACCTGCCCGACAAGCCCAACAGCTACGCGAGCCGCAACAAGTCCGCCCAAGAAGCGCACGAAGCCATCCGCGTCACCGACGTGAACTTCACGCCGGACATGGCCGACAAGAAACTCGCCGTCGATGATGCGAAACTCTACCGCCTGATCTGGAACCGCTTCGTCGCGTGCCAGATGGTGCCGGCCCAGTTCGACAACACGACCGTGCATATCGAGGCGAAGACCGACGCCGGCGATGCCGTCTTCCGCACGTCCGGCCGCAAACTCGTCTTCGACGGCTTCATGCGTGTCACCGGCGTGAGCAGCGACGACCAACTGCTTCCCGAGCTCGCCGAACAACAGCAGGTCCACCCCGTCGACCTGCGTCCGAGCCAGCACTTCACCTCACCGCCGCCACGCTACAACGAAGCATCGTTGGTCAAGGAACTCGAAGCTCGCGGCATCGGTCGGCCTTCCACCTACGCGTCGATCATCGACGTCATCCAGAAGCGCGAGTACGTCCTCCAGGAAGGTCGCCGTTTCTTCGCGACACTGCTCGGCAAGGTCGTGACCGACAAACTGATGCAGGCGTTCCCCGAGATCATGGACATCGGCTTCACCGCCGACATGGAGAACAAGCTCGACCGCATCGAGGACGAAGCCACCGACTGGATCAAGCTGCTCAAGGACTTCTACGGCCCGTTCCACGAGAGCGTCGACGGGGCGCTGGAGATACTCGACCACGCCGGCGGGATGGAGTCGCCGTACGTTGACGAGGAGACCGGCGCGAAGCTCGTGTACCGCATTGGTAAGAACGGCTTCTTCCTCGCCGCCGAGGACCGCGAGCTCAACATCA
This sequence comes from Planctomycetota bacterium, assembly GCA_039182125.1. NCBI lineage: Bacteria > Pseudomonadati > Planctomycetota > Planctomycetota bacterium. Next base: position 2,063 of record JBCDCH010000051.1, on the reverse strand, counting down.
CCAAGCCCGTCGACCCGTTCGGCAAGCCGACGATCCGCGAGGCGAGCGGCTTCGACTGCCCCGTTTGCGGACGCGAGATGATCCGACGCAAGGGCCGCTTCGGCGAGTTCCTCGGCTGCTCCGGCTACTCCGAGAAAAACGAAGCCGGCGAGCCCGACTGCACGCTCATCGTCCCGATCAACAAGAAGACCGGCGAACCCGACCCGCCGAAGGTCGAGCCGATCACCACCAAGATCGCCTGCGAGAAGTGCCAGAGCGACATGCTCCTGCGCGACAGCAAGCGTGGCCCCTTCCTCGGCTGCAGCACCTTCCCCAAGTGCCGCTCGACCAAGATGGTCAAGAAGCTCGAGGAAGAACAGATCAAGTACATCGAGTCGCTGCTGCCGGAGTTGAAGGACCGCGTCGAGAAGAGCCACGAGCTCGCGGCCAAGCTCACGGACAAGCCGGCCGACAGCTTTGGTCGCTTGCCGAGCCTCGTGATCCCGCGCGAAGAAAAGAAGCCGGCCAAGAAGAAGACCGCCAAAAAAGCGACGAAGAAAACCGCCAAAAAGGCGGCGAAGAAAACGTCTTGATAGCCCTGCCGCCACGAGGCGACGGCGAAGGTCGATGTCTTCCAAATGTCCCGTAGCGTAGCGGCGGGGCTAACATCACTTTGATGTCGAACAATCCCGACAAGGGCCCTCACAAAATCAGCGGCAAGCTCGTGCTGGTGTTGCTGCTGGCGACCGCGATCGCGATGACCGTGCTCACGGCCGTCCTCGTCGGCGACGACTTCGACCCGACCGCCAAGCCGATCGACAGCGCGATCAGCGAGCGTGATCTGGTGGTGGAATGAACGAGATTCCGACGGTTGAGTACGACAGACTCGATCGTGGCAAGCCAGGCTCGGATTCAGCCATCGCGCTTGCCGTTTCGATTGCGTTGACGGTCGTTCAGTTGGTCGTCGGATTGACGCCGATTCTTTGGAGCGTTCTCGGCGTGAGCAACATTCCTTGCTGCGGGCTGTGTGTCGTTGTTCTCTTGAAGTACGTTGCGGTCGTGTACGCCATTGCTGATGCCGGCTACGAAGGGCGGCCAGTCGTTTCGTTGTTGTCGAAGTTGACGCTGCTCGCCATTGTTGTGCTTGATGGCGGGCTTTGGATTTACATCCGTGCATAGGGGCGAAGCCTTGCGGAAGGCCCCCATCGGCCAACCGGCCCGGGCGGCTACCATCGCCGCATGCTCGACGTCTCGCTCCACTTCCTCGGCACCGGCACCTCCGCCGGCGTGCCGATGATCGGCTGCGACTGCGTCACCTGCACCTCCGACGATCCACGCGACAAACGCATGCGCTGCAGCGTCGTGATCAGTTACGGGAACACCAGCGTCCTTGTCGACACCACGCCCGAACTACGCCTGCAGGCGATCGACAACGGCGTGAAGCGGATCGACGCCGTCGTATACACCCACGCCCACGCTGACCACATCATGGGCCTCGACGAGCTGCGTCGGTTCAACTCGATCAAGGGCGGCCCGCTCGACGTACACGTCGATCGCGAGCATTTCGAGGTGATCAACTCCTGCTTTGCCTACGCCTTCCGTGAACCGGACCCGAACGCGGGGGTCTACCGCCCGTATCTCATCCCGAACTTCATCGACGGCGATTTCGATATCGACGGCGTCACCTGGCGGCCGATCCCGCTGCTGCACGGCTCCATGCCGATCCTCGGCTTCCGCGTGGGCAACCTCGCCTACTGCACCGACGTCAGCGAAATCCCGCCGCACTCCTGGGCGAAGCTGCGCGGCCTCGACGTGCTCGTGCTCGACGCACTGCAATGGCGCAAGCACCCGACGCACTTCAACATCGAGGAAGCACTCGAAGTCGTGCAGCGCCTCCAGCCACGCCGCACGCTCTTCACGCACCTCGCCCACGGCGTCCTGTACGAACGCGACCAACCGAAGCTGCCGCCGGGCGTGGAGTTCGCGGTCGACGGGCAGCGGGTGGTTTCGCGGTCGTAGCCCCGGGGGCCGGCCCCCCCGGGTGCCCGGACCCCCGGGGCCGGCCCCCCGGGCCCGGGGTGGGG
>JBCDCH010000050.1 GCA_039182125.1 Planctomycetota bacterium | reverse complement strand
CTCGCGGCCAAGGTCGCGGAAGGCGTTGGACAGGCGCGTTTTTCCAGTACCTTCAAGAGCTGTTCACCCGGAACAGCAAGCAGAAAGACTTCATTCTGCTTTTTGGGTACAACGGGACTGGAAAAACGCGCCTGTCCAACGCCTTCCGCGACCTTGGCCGCGAGACGGATGCCAACGGTGAGACGATCAAGCGGAACACGCTCTACTTCAACGCATACACCGAAGACCTGTTCACGTGGGACAACGCCTACGCCGATGACGGCATCCCGAAGCTCAAGCTGCAAGCGGGCTCTAGGTTCTTCAGCGGACTGCCGGGGTCGACGCTCGACCGGAAGATTCGAGCACTCGTCAGTCGCTACGCCTCCTTCGAGTTCGACATCAAGACCGAAGTCGACAGAAACGGCAACCTGACTGAAGCGGAGGTGCTCTTTTACCCATCGGGGGCCGAGGACCCGGACCGTGAAAGTGGCCCCATCAAGATTTCTCGCGGCGAGGAGAACATTTTTGTTTGGTGCGTTTTCTTGGCAGTAGTCGACTTGGCCCTGGCCGGCGATGCGCAATACGACTGGGTCGAGAACGTCTACATCGATGACCCCGTCTCTTCGCTCGACGAGCACAACGTGGTGGTGCTGGCGAGCCATCTCATCCAGTTGTATCGCGATGCGGACGACATCCAAATGAAGACGGTGGTTTCCACTCACCACCCGTTGTTCTTTAACGTGCTTCACTACGAGTTGAAGTCGTTGACCGGCATCGATGCGACACGATTGTTCTTTAACCAGAACGCGGATACACGAGAGTACACGCTGAGATACGAGCAAGGCGACACCCCGTCGTTCCACCACGTCGCCTCTCTAGTGGAACTGGACCGCGTGGCGAGGATGGGGGAGATTCACAAGTACCACTTCAATGTCCTCCGCACCGTGCTAGAGAAAACGGCGATGTTCCTCGGATACACCCACTTCGGGGCCTGCATCCGGAGGCAGCCGAACGACCCTGACGGCATCCTTCACCAGCGGTTCGTCGACCTGCTCAGCCACGGCAAGTATTCGCTGTACGACCCGGACACGATGGGCGAGGAGACAAGAAAATACTTCCGGCTGATCGTCCGCGACTTCCTCGATCGCCACCCGTTCAATCCGATTCTCTTCTCCCATGGGGAGATTTCCCTCGAAGATCCGCCGTCATGAGCAACACCGACCAAAAACAACTCGGCAAGCTCCTCTGGGACATCGCCGACGAGCTGCGCGGGGCGATGAACGCCGACGACTTCCGCGATTACATGCTCGCGTTCCTCTTTCTCCGCTACCTCTCGGACAACTACGAAGAGGCGGCGCGGGCGGAGCTGCGCGGCGAGCTGCCCGACGCGGACGACGTCGGCAATGGCGGGCGGACGCCGCTGTTGGTGTGGTATCAGAAGCACGGTGACGACGGCGGCGTCGACGATGACGAGGCCGACCAACCCGAAGCGACCGTCGGCTTCGAGGCGAACATGCGCCGCAAGGTCCACTACGTCATCAAGCCGCGCCACCTGTGGACCAGTATCTACCACCTCGCCCGCAACGAGGACGACGACCTACTCACGCGGCTTGACGAGACGTTCAAGTACATCGAGAACCGGTCGTTCCAGAACGCGTTTGGCGGGTTGTTCTCCGAGATCAACCTCTACTCGGAGAAGCTCGGGAAGGGTCGACCCGCCCGCAACAAGAAGCTCTGTGCGATTGTCAAGAAGATCGGCGACGGGCTCGAAGCGATGTCGGCCGACCGCGACGACCTCGGCGATGCGTACGAGTATCTGCTCGGCGAGTTCGCCGCCGGCAGCGGTAAGAAGGCCGGCGAGTTCTACACGCCCCAGCGGATCAGCGACATCCTTTCGCGGATCGTCACGCTCGACGCCCAAAACCCGGCGATGGGCGAGCGGCAACACCTGGAGCAGGTCTACGACTTCGCCTGCGGCTCCGGATCGCTCCTGCTCAACGTCCGCCACCGCGTGAAAAAGGACGGCGGGACGATCGGCAAGATCTTCGGGCAGGAGAAAAACGTCACGACCTACAACCTGGCACGCATGAACATGCTCCTGCACGGCGTGAAGGACCGGCAGTTCGAAATCTTCCACGGCGACACACTCACCAACGACTGGCCGATGCTGCAAGAGCAGATCGGCGGCGGGGAGCGGCCACGATTCGACGCGATCGTCGCGAACCCGCCGTTCAGCTACCGCTGGACACCCACTGAGTCGCTTGGCGAGGACCCGCGGTTTAAGAGCCACGGGCTGGCCCCGAAGTCGGCGGCGGACTTCGCGTTTCTACTGCACGGCCTGCACTACCTCGCCGACGACGGGACGATGGCGATCATCCTCCCGCACGGCGTGCTCTTCCGTGGCGGACGCGAGGCGAAGATCCGCAAGCAACTCCTCGCGGACAACCGGATTGACACGGTCATCGGGCTGCCGGCGAATCTTTTCTACTCGACCGGGATTCCGGTCTGCGTGCTCGTGCTCAAGAAGTGCAAGCGGCCCGACGACGTGTTGTTCATCAACGCCGAGAAACACTTTGACAAGGGCAAGCGCCAGAACCACCTCAACGCCGGGCACATCGACCGAATCGTCGAAACCTATATCGAGCGGCCCGCGGAGGTAACGCGGTACGCCCGCCGGGTGTCGATGGCGGAGATCGAGGCGAACGACTCCAACCTGAACATCTCCCGCTACGTGAGCACGGCCGAGCCGGAGGAGCAGATTGATCTGGGCGAGGTGCATGCGGCGTTGGTGGACATCGACAAGCAGATCAAGGACGCCGCCGCGCAGCACAACGGCTATCTGAAAGAGCTCGGACTATCTGATATTCCGTGAAGTCGAGCGCCCATCCGTTCGACGCTCCGCCCTCGCGAAACTCGTGAGATTGCCGGTTTGGTGGTCCGGTCGGTCCTCAACACGCGGGCCACAGACATTCAACCACCCTGCCCCGCTTAGGTACTTCGGCGGGGCCGGTTTTGCGAAGGATGACATGAACAATGTTGAAACTGCCTTCGTCGTCGCAACCACGATTTGCCGCCGCGTGGGCGACAGGGACTTCGACCCACCGGAAGCCATTTACAGCCCGACTGAAATCGACCGTGCCGAGAAACTTGCGATCCTGCTCAGTCGCGAAGGTTGCTGGGGCGTGTTCGAGGCGTTGGTCGGCGATTGGGACGACCGACTGCTGTGGCCGGAGCAGGTCAACAAGCTGGCCGACTACACCGATGATAATGATGATGCCACTTCGGGCGACGCCGGTATAGCACTTGCCCAAGCGCACTTCGCATGTTGTCACTGGGCCGAACGATTGAACCTAAGCCTCCGTGTGCCGCGTCGGTCAGTTACTTTGTCGCCATTCGGTTCCATGAAGACGACCTTGGGTCCAACGGACAACCCGACCCAATCCCGTTGTGGTAAGGAGTATCCGAAGAGCAGGCCGCGGACGTTCGTGACGGTTTGGCGGTGTTGTATGAATGCAGCGTCGAGGATGCATACCTCGGCCAAGGTTCATGAGAGTGGGAAACGATGACCGTGGAAAGTCGTGGGGTGATCGCCGCAACTGCGATGCAGGTGGCAGAGGTTGAAGCCAGCGACCTTCAGTGGATGGACGGATCAGTCATCGATGACCGCGAGTCACCTGTCAAAGCCTGCATGGCGATCGCTGAGGCGATCCAGCTCGGAGAAACCAAGACCGTCGAAGTGAGAGACTTGGATAGCGATGACGTCGATGAAGTCGAGCCGCAAAAGGCACAAACGCGGTCGCCGGTGAATGAGAACACGATGGCGACTAGCGACAAACCGGGGCCGCAGTGGTTTGTCGAGTTCTGGACCGATGGCGTCTGGCCTGACCACGCGGTATGGGAAGCACCCAACCAGTCGGTAACCGAAGCGGTCGCAAACGTGCCCAACTCTCCGCGGCACCACCAACACCGTCACGACTGCGGCGGGCCGACTTCGCGTTGCAAGGTGACGCCCCCACCGTGCGCGTCACCGCCGGCTCCGTGAAGAACCGCAAGGCCGCGACGTTGCTGCTACGCCCTGTCACCGCCGCCCTGCTCGACGAGCACTTCGGCAACAAGATGCCCGCCGCCGCGCTCGACATGCCGCTGGCCAACCGACTCGCCGCAGTGATGCGCGACGACCTCGACCATGCCTGCAGTGCATGGCTTGCCGAAGCCGTCGACGACACCGCCCGGTGAAGAACGCGCAGACACTCGCCCGCCAAGGCGACGCCCAGCTCACGCTCAACGTCTACGCCCACACCAATGCCGCCGAAATCGCCGACGCGATGGCAACCCTTCCCGACTATGAACCGGTCGAAGCCGTCGCAAACTCCGACAGCACCACCGGCCGGCCTGTCGAAACCCTGCCAAATCATGTGACAGAATTTGTGCTAAATCGTGTAACAAAACCCGTCACAATCGGTAACCAACAAACCCCAAACCCGGCGGGTCGCCGAGCCGAAGATTGCCAAAAACATTGCGAAATTCGCCCGATTCGGGGAGAAAACCAAAAAAGGCCGGAGTGGGATTCGAACCCACGAATCACGGATTTGCAATCCGTTCCCTTAGTCCACTCGGGCATCCGGCCGGGAAGAGGAGCTTAGGCGGGGTCGAGGGGAGTTGTCCAAACTCGGTTACGGAGGGACCCGTCAGGCTCCCACCGCTTCCAAGGCCTCCCAGCGGTCGTACAGGCGGGCGACCTCGGCCTGAGCGTCGCCGAGACGTTGGTAGACGTCGGCAGCTTTCACGTGGTCGGCGGCGAGCGTTGGGTCGGACGCTTGCTGCTCGAGATCGGCGACAAGCGCCTCGGCCGCGTGGATGGTCTCTTCCATCGACTCCAGCTCGCGCTGCTCGTTCCAGGTGAGCTTCCGCTTGGTCGGCGTCTTCACGACCGTTGCCTTGACCTTCGGCGCGACGGCTTGCTTTCGGGCTGCTTCTCGGGCGCGCTCCCACTGGGACAGGTCGGCGTAGGGATGGGCATTGCCCTTGCCATCGAGCGCGAGAAGTTCGGTCGACACGCGGTCCAGCAGGTAGCGGTCGTGTGTGACAAGCACGACCGCGCCGGGGAAGCCGAGCAGACTTTGTTCAAGGACGTTCAACGTCGGGATGTCGAGATCGTTGGTCGGCTCGTCAAGCACCAGCACGTCGGCTTCGCGGAGCATGAGCCGGGCGATCACCACGCGCGCCCGTTCACCGCCGGACAGGTCGCGGACCGGCATGTCGAGTTGGTCGGAACGGAACAGAAACTTCTTGGCCCATCCGCTGACATGCATGGGCTGGCCGTTGAGCGTGAGTACGTCGCCGGTCGGGAATAGTGCGCGGCGGAGCGTCTCGTCGAGGTTCACCTCACGGCGATGTTGGTCGAAGACGACGACTTTCAACGCATCAACGCGAAACACGTCGCCGGTGTCGGGTTCCAGTTCGCCGGCGATGAGGCGGATGAGCGTGGTTTTGCCGGAACCGTTTGGGCCGATGAGACCGAGCTTGCTGCCAGGCGAAAGCGTGACATTGACGGCGTCGAACAGCGGCTTACCGCCGAGCGATTTCTTGACGTTGGTCAGTTCGACGAGCTTCTTGGTACGTCGGCCGGAGGCGGCGAAATCGATGTCGGCCGCGCCGGTGTGAACGTTGCGTTGCTTGACGTCGGCGAGTTCGTCCATCATCTGGCCGGCGCGTTCGATGCGTCCCTTGGCCTTGGTGGTGCGGGCTTTCGCGCCGCGGCGGAGCCATTCGATCTCGCGCTTGACGCCGGACTTGAGTGCGGCCTCTCGGCTCTCCTGCGCGGCAAGAAACTCCTCACGTTTGACAAGAAACTCGCTGTAGGTGCCGTCGTGTCCGAGGAAGCCGTTGGGGTAGCTGCGGTCGAGCTCGACGAGACGGTTGGCCGTTTCCTCGAGAAAGCGTCGGTCGTGAGTGACGATGAGCGTGGCGAACTTGCCGCCGCGGAGCAGTCCTTCGAGCCAAAGCACGCCCTCGACATCGAGGTGATTGGTCGGCTCGTCCATGAGCAACACTTCGGGATCGCCGGCCAAATGGCGAACGACCGAGAGTCGCTTGCGCCAACCGCCTGAGAGCTCGCCGGCGAGCTTCGAGGGTTCATCGAAGCCCGCCCTGCCCAGCGCGACCTGTGCGGCAATCTCACGCTCGTGATCGTCGAGGTGTGTGTCGATCCGATCCAGCACGAGATCGAGGCACGAGCGATCCGGATCAAAACGTTCCTCCTGCGGAACGTACTCGACGCGCAGGTTGCGGCGGACTTCGAGCGTGCCGTCGTCGGGCTGTTCTTGGCCCGCGAGGATCTTCAGCAACGTGGTCTTACCGCTGCCGTTGGCACCGATGAGTCCGACGCGCTCGCCGTCGTCAATCCCGAGCGTGATGCCGGCGAAAAGCTGGCGTGCGCCGAAGGACTTACTCAGGTTTCGCCCGGACAACAGCATGGCCGCACGGTATGCCGATCACGGCAGCGCGTACGACACGGCGAGGACGATCACGCTCACATCACGGTCGGGGTTGCCGATCATTCGGAAGGCCGTGACCTGTTTGTCGGGGTGCGGGTTTTCGATCTCGGCAACGTAGACATACGCCGGCGAACCACCGACATCGCCGGTAAGGATGACGTGGCGTGCGTCGTCGTTGTCGAACGGCGTGAACTGGTGCCACCACTCGCCGATGATCGGCGCGCCGGCCTTGTCGGCTTCGGGGATGATGTCGATGCCGGCCGTGCTGCCGTCGTCGTAGACGAACTCGTACCGCCCCACCGGGTCGGGGTCGTTATCGAACCACCCGCCGCCGTGCAGGACGTAGAGCGTGCCGATGCGACTACCGACGGCGACATCGACCGACTCGGGCGTGGGCTTGCCCATGGAGTGGGTGATCTTGCCCGACCGTAACGCGATGCCCGCCGCCGCATCACCGGACGGATCGGCGATGTCAAAGGGAACGCCAGCATATTCAGTCTTGCCGCCGGGCAGTTGCACGAGCTGGTTGCCCGCGCCGATCCAGGCGTCTTGTCCGGTGGCCGCTCGGTTCAGGTGCGACGAAATGTCGACGGTGCGCCAGTTGTTGTCAACAACCGCGGCCGCCGATTGGAACGGAGGGCCGCCGGTCCCGCGGGCTTCCTTGGTGATGCGGATGAACCGCTGTGTTTGCTCCATCGCGTGTTCGAACTTGGCGCGATCCGCGGCGGACATCGCGGCCGGAAGGTCGGGAAGCTGCTCGCGGACGGCGGTGTTGCCGATGGCCCAATCGAACGCCTCCGCGTCGGCCAGTTGGGGATCCAGCGTGTGGTTCGGCTTGAAGAACGCCGCGTCACCGTCAGCGTTGTGATAGACGTTGCCGGAGGTCTTGAGGGTTTCGATGAACTCCTGGTACTGGTACGGCTCGCTTTGGTCGAGCAGCAATCGACCGCCCTCCCCCACCGCGAGGAGGTTGTCCTCGATAATCCAGTCCTTGGAGTAGTTGGCGTACTCGGACTCCTCGCCGCGCTTGTGGAGGAAAATGATCGGCCGATCGCCGGTGGCCGAGTACATCAGGTTGTCCCGGAACTGCATGTTCCAGCTCGTGCCGTTAATGCCGTAGAGGCCGTTGGAGTTCCAGATGACGTTGCGTTCGAGTACGACGGGCCCGGTGAGCTTTTCGAGGTAGACCTCCGCGCCATAGAAGTTGCCAGCGAAGATGTTGTCTTCCATCGTGATCGGCGCGACGGCGGTGAACGACTGGTCGAGCCAGAACCCGTGCGTGAGGTTGCCGAACGAACGATGGTTGCGGATGGTCAGACCGGTCTGACCGTTGAGGCCGAAGAACTTCACGGCCGCCGCGTCCCAAGAGTGCTCGTCGCCGGTGTGGCCGCGCCAGTTGTTGTACGAAGACTCGCAGCCCTCCATGAGGTAGTTGTCGACCTTGTAGCCGCCGGACAAGCCGCACCAGCCGTTGCCGTTGAACGTGGTGTTGCGGATGGTGATGTCGGTCGCGCCTTCGCCGATGCTCATACCCTCACCACCGTTTTCGTTGAAGCCGCAGTCTTCGATGAGCAGGTTGTTGACCCAGATGTTGACCGGGTTCTTGTCGTCGGCCGCCGCGGTTGCTGCATGGCGGAAGGTGATCCCGCGGAGCACGACGTTCTCACGCGCTTCGATCGTGAGCAGGTCACGGCGTTGGGAAACCTCGACCGACGCGCTGTTCGGATCGACGCCGATCGGCGGGCAGAGATAAATCTTGCCCTCGGACTCGTTGACGCCGAACGTTCCGGGCACCAGATCGGCCGGCGATCTCTCTCCCCGCTTCACCCACTCGCCGGGCTTGTTGGAGCCGTCGTCGTTTTCGGCGAGCATCACCGGACCGTCTTCGTCGGACCAGGTAAACAACTCCAAGTCGACCGGCACCATGATTTGCCCATCGACCGCGACCACCTCACTGCGGCATGCCCCCGGCGGCAGCAGATACCCCCACGGCGCCCAACGCTGATCGGTCAGGCCCCAGGTTTGGTTCCAGTCCCTTACATAAACGTTGCCGGCACCCTCGACCGACGTCCAGCCGCCGGTCCAATCGTCGGCACCCGTCACGATCGCGTCCTCGCCTTCGATGATGAGCGTGGCGTCGGGATTGCCTTCCCAGCCGGTGATCGTGATGCCGCCCTCGCGGTAGATGCCGGGTGCGAGGACGATCCGCACGCCCTCGCCGGCATCGAGCTTTTCCTGCGCTTCGGCCGCAGCCTTGGCAAACGTGCTTTGCGGGTCGGTGTGGATGGTGTGAACCACGGCCGATTCGTCAACGTCGGCACCGGTCACCACCGCGTCTTCGGGATTGGCGAACGTTACCGTGAGGCGACTGCCGAGCCACGGCCACGCCTTGCTGCTCTTGGTGATCAGCACCGGATGCTCGAGCACCGCCAGCGGCGCGACAAAAACACCGTCGGGCGTGTGGAAAGCGAACTCATCGCCGCCCGGCAAACGGTACTTGCCCAGGGTCTGTGGCTCGGCGGTCAGGATCATCACCATCCCGTCGGCTTCCTGAAACGCGCGGATTTCCACGCCATCGGCAAGGGTGCGTGTGTGCGTCGGCGTGACGTCGGCGTAAGCGGCCGGGTCGATCCCGTCCACCGGCAACGGCTTAGCATGCAATAGCGGCGCGCACCACAGCGAAGCAACCAATGCCGCTTTCGCGGCAAACGTTCGGGTAAGTACTTTGTTCACGGGAAGGGTCCTCCGACCATCGTTCGTCGCTGTCACGTGCACGTCGGCACGTCTTGGTTCAGGCCGCACGGCGTACAGCGGAACGCCGAGGGGCGGAAGGATGGTAACCGTTAAACCGATCAGCGGCAAACCCGCGAAATCGGGATGAACTTCCGCCCTGCGACCGTTCGGTCGGCATGCCGTCATGATTCTCGGCCGCCCGTCATGACAACATGACATCAGGGCGTCCGGACGGTCGTCATGATGTCATGCCGTTCGATCTTTCGATGTGGCAGTGTGTCGACTTCAACGGCGACAGGTCCAATTTCCGACGGCTCGTTGCCTCGACAGGGCGCAAAACCTGCGCGTCGCCAACGACAGAATCATTCACGTCGAAGCGGCGGGCCGGTCGATGCACTTCACCATGCTCATCACCTTCGCCAGTGAAAAGGGCGGTGTGGGAAAGACCACCACGGCGGTACACGCCGCGGCGTACCTGGCCGACCTCGGCCACGACGTCGCCTTCTTCGCGGGCGACGGCCGACGCTCGACCATCGAGTGGCTCGAAGCCGCCCGCCCCGACATCCCGCACTTGGCCACGACCGACCTCGACTACGCCACCGAGGTCGTCGACAAGATGAACGAGGCCGGCATCACGATGGTCGCCGACGCGCCGCCCGGGCTCGGGCCGATCCCGCTGTTGCTGCTGTCGCGCAGCGCCCGCGTGATCGTGCCGACCGCGCCGGGGTTGCTCGACCTGGCCGAGACGCACCGCACCTTTGCCGCGTTCTGCAAAGCACTCGGCCCCGACCAGCAGCACCGCGCCGGCGACTTCATCGCGTTCGTCAACCGCTTCGAGAAGGGCAACCGCAACCACGAAGAAACCGCCGGCGTGCTGGCCCACTGGGGCGTGCGGACGGCCAAGACGCACGTCTGCTACCGCCGGCCGGTCAACAACGCGCCGATGCTGCGGGCGACGGTGTTCGACGCGACCGACCGCTTCGGCAAGGAAGCCGCCGCGGAGCTGCGCGAGCTGTTTACCGAGACGTTTCCCAAAGAACTGACCCGACCTGTCACCCACGAGACCACCGATGACCACGACCAACAGCAAAAACAAGCGGCCTAGCCTCGGCGATCTGACCGGCCAGACACCCCCGTCGGCATCGCTGGCGCGCGACACGCTCGCCCAGCTGGAGAAGCTCTCCAACAAGCCGGCCGACGTCGAGATCCCAACACCGGTGATCCGCCAGACGCCCAAGGAGAAGCCCGAACCCGAGCCCAAGCCGCGCAAGAAGAGCGGTGGGGCGGCGGCGAAGAAGTGGACCGACGCCGACCTGCGCCGCGCGCTGCTCGAAGACGCGGAAGTCGAGGCGGTGTGGGTGAAGTTCGCCACGCAGGTGAAGGTCGAAACCCGCGAACGCCTCAACGCCTTCGTGCTCCACGGCAAACGCAAACGGTTCAACTCGACGCGCATCCAGGATGTGGTCGACGAAGCGCTAAGCCGCTACCTCGACGAGCAAGGCTTCGGCAACCCCGACCGTGCTGCGGCATAGGTTCTGTCATCCCGAGCGCAGCCGAGGAATCTAGATCCGAAAACCAAGCGGCTTCGCGTAGCCAACCGGTGTTCGTTGCTAGATCCCTCGGCTGCGCTCGGGATGACAATCGTTGGATGAACCTGATTCGTCCCACACCCAGAACCTCGGCATCTCCTCGAACCACACGGCCAAGGCGTCGAGGCGGGCTTCGTCGGTGTCGAACTGTTCGAGCAAACGCCGCTGCAACCGGCGGTCGGGGAAGGTCTCGGCCAAGGCGGCGCGCTTCTCAGCGCGGTCCGCTTCGAAATCGGCGTAGCGCTTCGGCGAGGTCTGTCGAAGGTGGTTTTCCTGCTCGGCGAGAAACGCCAAGTACGCCGGCCGGCGGTGGGCTTCGTGCAGCTCACGTCGGCGTTGTTCCGCGGCGGTGTTTTGCTTGCGGCGAACAGTGAGCTGACCTTGGTCCCGCACGAACGCATCGCCGTGAGCACGGATCGCCGCGGCGATGCTCGTCGGTGTCCGATCGACCCGGCCACGCACGAAGCGGCCGAAGTCCCGACCCGCCTCGGCTCCGACCGCCGTAACCAGCTTCGCCGCCGCACGCGTGTCCGCACTGCTCGGCTCTGCGACGGGCGCGCCGTCGTTGGCCGCCAGCCCGGCGTAGGCCAGGCGGGCGAACTCAATCGCGTCGGCGTCGGTGGGGAAGGGCGACGATGGTGCGGGCCAGTCCTCCTCAATCGCGCGGCGGAGCATGCCCGCGGGGTTGCGCGCCGGTGAGCGTGACCGCAGCCACTCGACCTGCCGCATGACCGCTTCGACGCCGGCGCGTTCGACGAGGTTGGCCGCGGTCCGTTTGCCGATCCCAACACCTTCCAACAACGCCGCCGCAACCGCCGCTTTGGATTGCTGTGTTTTCTGTTTTGTTTTCGCTGTCTTTGTTGTACTTCCCTTGTTGGACCGCGCGTCCGCTTCCCGTTCTGAACCGGTGCCGCTGACCTTTGTGGACCGGGCTCGCTTCCCTTTCTGAACCGGCGAGATCGCTTCCCTTTCTGAACCGGTCGGCTCGAACCACCGCACGGCGTAGACGGCGGCCTCGGAATTGGCGGGGGTGTCGGGGTCGAAGTGGCCGGCGCGGACGCGGGTGATGTAGCCGGCGTCGAGGGCGTGTTGCAGGGCTGCGGCGATGTGGCGTGGCCCGCCGACGCCGCCGAGGTCGCGCAGCTTCGTGTATGACAGCGCGGCGTTGGTTCGCCGCCCGCCGTAACGGTCCTGGAAACCGACCGTGTGCCGCAGCACGCAACCGACGACCTTGCAGACCGCGGCGGTTTCGCTTCGGAGCACGTGGTCGAAGAACTGGTTGGGCAGGGGCGTGAGCCGACCGACGCCGGCGAAGAAGCCGCGGAAGTCGTCGAGGTCTTTGGCGTAGTTCGCGTCGGGGCGTTCGTCCCAGTGCAGTTCGAACATCGACCGTTGTGCTTTGCGCCCGGCAACGCTCGGCTTGCCGGCGCGGACCTTGCGGATGAACCCGAACTCTTCCGCCTCGGCGAGCGCTTTGCCGAGACTCCCGCGACTGACGTTCGCGCCCCGGATGAAGTCGGTGTAGCTGACGGTGACTTGCTCACGCAGCAGCGACCCGTCGCTGGCGCGAAAGCCGAGGATCTGGCGAATCATGAACCCGACGATCCGCACGCAGCTGCGTGAGCAACGCGGCAGGCACAGGTCGAGAAACTGGTTGGGGACCATGACGAAGTTGGCGTCGAGCCGATCGAAGCCGGGGAATACTTGCGGAGCAGAAGTGTTGGTCCCGCGCGCGCCGGTGGCCGCTTGGTTGGCGGCGATCGGTCGTTCGTGCTGGGCATCCCTGCGGCGCATCGGTTTGTCGGCGGGTTCCTACGTCATGGGTCTTAGCTCAACGACTCGACAGCACACCCAGCACCGCGACCTCGTCGGCACGCTGGTCCCGGTCGCGCTGCAAACCACGCAAGAGCTTGTTGATCACCAGCGACCGGCTCACGCCTTCCTTGTCGGCCAGGCGGTCGACGAACGCCACGACCTCCCGGTCGAGGGTCGCGGAGATGTTCAGTTTCGATTTCGGAGAGGGGCGTCTCTGCGGCATCCGTGCGGCTCCTTGGGCTTCCTGCTATTTCAAGCTAACTTGTAGCACAGTGTAGCAGGAAATGCCAGATGTTGGGCACGCTATGTCCGCTGGACCGATATGGAGGGGTATCGGTCGGGCACATACGGCGGATGTAGACGATCTGGCGTGGCGGCGACGGACGGCACTTATACTGCCGCGTGCCTCTCGCAACGCTGATCTGGCTCGTCTGTCTTGCGCCGACCACCGCACCCGCAGTGCCGGATGGCATGGTCTACGTTCCGGGTGGAACGGTCTCGATCGGCGACGACACGACACTGCCGGAAGAAGCCCCACGGCATTCGGTCGAGGTGTCACCGCTGTTCTTCGACGTTCACGAGGTGACCAACAATCAGTACGCCGAGTTTGTGGAGGCGACGGGATATGTGACGGTTGCCGAGCGCGTACCGGACCCGGCGGATTTTCCCGGTGCCGATCCGGCGTTGCTCGTACCGGGCAGCGTGGTTTTCACGCCACCGCCGGCGGGAACCAATCCGCAGACGTGGCGGCAATGGTGGTCGTGGGTGCCGGGCGCGAACTGGAAACAACCCGAAGGCCCTGGCAGCGATCTGGCGGGGCGGGGCGATCATCCGGCGGTGCATGTCGCGTTCGAGGACGCGCAGGCGTATGCCGAGTGGGCGGGCAAGCGGCTACCGACCGAAGCCGAGTGGGAAGCCGCAGCGCGTGGTGGACTTGTTGGGAAGCGTTACGCTTGGGGTGATGAGCAACGGCCCGGCGGCCAAGTGCTGGCCAATCATTGGCAGGGCGTGTTCCCGATGGAGAACCTCAACGCCGACGGCTTTGTCGGCCTCGCACCAGTCGGGCGGTTCCCGGCCAACGGTTACGGCCTGCACGACATGGCCGGCAACGCCTGGGAGTGGACCGCCTCCCCGTGGACCCGTGACCATCGCCCCGGCTCGCCGGACGACCCGGGCGCGATGACGCTCAAGGGCGGCAGCTTCCTGTGCGCGGACAACTACTGCTACCGCTATCGGCCCGCCGGCCGGACACGCGGCGAAGTCGACACCGGCAGCAGCCACGTCAGCTTTCGTTGCGTGATTGATGCCGGCGTTGGGGTAGGCACGGGCGAGTGAGATTTAGTCTCAAGGTGCCTACGCTCATGGCCATACCCATGAAACACGCCATCAACCAAATGCTGGCCACGTTCGCGTTGGCCGTAGGTGTTGCCGTTCCGGCTTTCGCTGATGAGGTCGTGAATGTCTACTCGTCACGTCACTACGACACCGACGACGCGTTGTACGACGCTTTCGAGGAAGCGACCGGCATCACGGTCAACATCATTGAGGGTGACGCCGACGCGTTGCTCACGCGGATCGCGCAGGAGGGCGAACTCTCGCCGGCCGACGTGTTCATCGCCGTCGACGCCGGGCGATTGCAGTTGGCCGTCGACAAGGATGTGCTGGCGTCGACCGAGTCGGACGTCCTCGACGAACGTATTCCCGATAACCTTCGCCACCCCGATGGCCTCTGGTTCGGGTTGAGCAAGCGTGTGCGGGTGATTTTTCTGTCTCCCGATGTGCCGAATGACTTCGTCACGACTTACGCCGAGCTGGCGGATCCCAAGGTTGACGGAGGCTTGCTGATCCGGTCGAGCGGCAATGTCTACAACCAATCGCTCGTGGCTTCAATCATTGCTAACGACGGCGTCGATGCGGCACAAGCATGGGCCGAGGGCATTGTCGAAAATCTCGCCCGTACACCCCAAGGCGGTGACACCGATCAGCTCCGTGCGCTGGCTGCCGGCGAAGGGGAGATTGCGGTGGCCAATCATTATTATTTCGCCCGGCTCCTCGGCAGCGATGACGCGAGCAATCGCGCCGTGGCCGAGAAGCTCACGCTCGTGTTCCCCAACCAAGACGGTCGTGGTGCCCATGTGAACATTTCCGGGGCGGGCATTCTCAAGAACGCCCCGAACCGCGAGAACGCGATCAAGCTGCTCGAGTTCCTCACCACGGTCGAAGCCCAAGAGCTCTACGCGGTCGCCAACTACGAGTATCCGGTCGTCAGCGGCGTCGAGCTCAGCGACATTCTCAAATCGTTCGGCGAGTTCGAGGAAGACGAGCTCAACGCCTCCGAGCTCGGCGAGAACAACCGGGCCGCCGTGAAGGTCATGGACCGGGCCGGCTGGCGGTGAAGCGACGGTGGCACGGTTGGGCCCTGGCGTGCGTGGTGATCTCGCTGATCGTCGCGCTGCCGGTCTTGTCCGTGTTGCTAAGTTTGTTCGCCGGGTTCGACGAGAACTGGTCGCACTTGGTCGAGACGCGTCTGTCGAGTTACCTGTGGCAGACGTTTGTCCTCGCAGTCGGGGTCGGCATCATCGCGCTGGTCACGGGTACGGCGACAGCGTGGCTGGTGACCATGTGTGCGTTCCCCGGGCGGGCGGTGTTGCGGTGGGCGCTGCTGTTGCCGCTGGCTGTGCCGGGTTACCTCGCGGCCTACGCCTACACCGACTTGCTTCAGTTTGCCGGCCCCGTGCAGACCGGGTTGCGTGAGACGTTCGACTGGGGCCGCCGCGACTACTGGTTTCCGCCGATCCGCTCGGTCGGCGGGGCGATCATGATCCTCGGGTTTACGCTCTACCCGTATGTCTACCTTGCCGCGCGCACGGCGTTCGCCGAGCAGTCGGGGGTCGCGCTGGAAGTCGGCCGAACGTTGGGGCGCGGGCCGTGGCGCAGTTTCTTCCGTGTCGCACTGCCATTGGCACGGCCGAGCATCGTCGCCGGGCTCACGCTGGTAGTCATGGAAACGCTCGCGGACTTCGGCGTTGCCGACTATTGCGCCGTCGACACCTTCGCGACCGGCGTGTACCGAACCTGGAAAGGGCTCGAATCGCCGACGACCGCGCAGCAGCTTTCGTCGGTCCTGCTCGGCTTCGTGGCGTTGCTCGTGATGCTCGAACTACTCGCACGGCGGCGGGCGAAGTTCCACCAGATCACGCACCGGCAAACGCACCTGCGGCCGTACCGGCTTGGTCTGGTGCGTGGACTCGGCGCGCTGGCCGTGTGCCTGACGCCGGTCGTGATCGGGTTCGGCTTGCCTGCAGGGATGTTCGTCCACATGGCCGCGACGACCGGCGACAACCGGGCCTGGGAAGTGCTCACCGACCACGCGCCCAACACGTTGCTACTTGCCGTCATCGCCAGCCTCATCGCGGTGGTGCTTGCGTTGCTCGTGGTGTACGGCCGTCGCCTCCAGCAGGGTCCGGTCACGGCCGTGTCCAAGCGGCTGGCGGGGTTCGGTTACGCGGTGCCGGGCACGGTCATCGCGGTGGGTTTGCTCGTGCCGCTGGGCTGGCTGGACCAGCGGTTCAACGACTTGACGCGCTGGCTCTTCGGCAGCACACCGGGCCTCATCCTCACCGGCAGCATCGCCGCGGTCGTGATCGGCTATCAGGTGCGGTTCCTCGGCGTTGCGATCGCGCTCATCGACGGCGGACTTGGGCGGGTGCGACGTGGGATGGACGACGCGGCCCGCGCGCTCGGTGCCGGCGGCTGGCGGTTACTCGTCCGCGTTCACCTGCCGATGCTCCGTGCATCGCTAGCAGCGGCGTTGTTGTTGGTGTTCGTGGACGTCGCCAAGGAACTCCCGGCCACGCTGATGCTCCGCCCGTTCAACTTCGAAACGCTGGCCGTGCGGGTGTATCAACTTGCCAGCGACGAGCGATTGGAAGAGGCGTCTTTCGGGGCGCTGGCGATCATCGCGACGGGGCTGGTGCCGGTGATCGTGCTATCGTTGTTGCTCGACCGTCGTCGGAGTGCCACATGACGCAAACGCAGACGATTTCGCTGACCGTTGGCGGCCGGGTGCCCCGGCGTGAGCCGGCCGAAGGGGAGGGCGTGCGGGTCGAAGCCGTCAGCCACCGTTATGGCCGTGGGCCGATGGTCGTGCGCGACGTGTCGCTGCACTTGCAGCCGGGCCTGGTGCACTGCCTGCTCGGCGACTCGGGTTGCGGCAAGACGACGCTGCTCCGCCTGATCGCGGGGCTGGAGAAGCCGACGCGGGGGACCATCGCGATCAACGGCTCGTCGGTCGATGACGCACGGGTGCATGTCTCGCCGGAGCGTCGGCCGGTCGGTTTCGTCTTTCAGGATTACGCGCTGTTCCCGCACTTGAGCGTGCGTCGGAACGTGATGTTCGGCATGACCGAGCGCCGCCGCTATCGCAAGGCGGCGGCCGACGAACTCATCGGCCGCGTTGGCATGACCGGCTTCGAAAACGCCATGCCCCACACGCTTTCGGGTGGCCAGCAACAACGAATCGCCATCGCCCGCGCGCTGGCCCGCAATCCGAAGGTCATGCTGCTCGACGAACCGTTCAGCGGCCTCGACGCGAACCTTCGCGAGACGCTCCGCACGCAGACCCTCGCCGTTCTGCGCGACGCGGGTGTTGCGGTGCTGATGGTCACGCACGACCCCCGCGAGGCTTTGGTCTCGGCCGACACGGTGAGCGTCATGCGTAACGGCCAAATCGCGGTTACCGGGCACCCTGATGACGTGTGCATCTGCGCGACCGACCACAACGGTCACAGCGTCATCCGCTTGTGCAGCGAGGCCGAACTTGCTGATTGCGCCGCGACCTGACGAGTGACGCCGGTCACATCTCGACCGGACGCCCCAACTCGGCGCTGCGATACACGGCTTCGACCAGTTGCACCGCGCGGCGTGCTTCGGGAGCGCCGGTCCGGAGCGGCTCGTTGCCACGGACGGCTTCGACGAAGTGCTCGAAGTTCTGACGGTGCATGTCCGGGTCAATCGCGCCCGGGTCGGCCGCGCCCAATCCGGCGGCACCGTCGGCCATCAACTCGGCCCGAATGCGATCGTCCTCGTCGGTGGGCTGGGCAAACTCCCAATGACGCAGGCGGTCGTCGGCGAGAAACGCGCCGCCCCGCGTTCCGCAAAGGTGTACCTCGCAGGGATGCCCGCGCGAGCCCCATGCCGCTGTGGTCGCTTCGATCGTGCCGAGCGCGCCGTTCTCGAACTCAAGGGACGCGGTCGCCACGTCCTCGACCTCGATGCGCTCATGCCCGACGCGACCGGTCAGCGCGGTGACTTTCCGAACGGGACCGGCGAAGTGCAGCAGTTGGTCGATGGTGTGGATCGCCTGATTGATCAGCGCACCGCCGCCATCGAGCGCGCGGGTGCCGCGCCAGGTCGCGTCGTCGTAGTACGCCTGGGTCCGCCACCACTTCACGTACGCGCTGCACAGGGTCAGCTTGCCGAAGCGCCCCGCGGCAAGGGCTGCCTCGATCGCCCGGATCGCGGGGTGAAATCGTCGGTTCAGTACCGCACCCAGCACCACGCCAGCTCGGTCGCATGCGTCGACGATCCGGTCGATGCGGGCGGTGGTGATCTCCATCGGCTTTTCGACGAGCACGTGCTTACCGGCGACGGCGGCGCGGGCAGCGAGGTCTCCGTGTGTGCCGCTGGGCGTGCCGATGACGACGATGTCGATCGCGTCGTCGGCAAGCAGGGCATCGACGTTCGCATAGGCTTTGCCGCCGTGCTTATCGACGAGGGCGGACGCTCTCTCGGCGGTGCGACAGGCGACACCGGCAAACTCGCCGTTACGCATGGCGTTGATCGCCTGCGCGTGAAAGTGTCCGACCATGCCCGCGCCGATGATCCCGAGCCTCACGTCGCGCCGCCTTTCCAAGCCATGCTTCGCTTGCCGAGCGTTGAAACCCGAGCAATCCCGGAAGCGGACCGTTCTTCACCCCGATGCACGGGCACACCGAGCGCTTCGCTGACGGGAGAGCGGTTCATCAACACCAGCACGATGACTGTCGACCTCGCCATCGTCAAACACGCCGCGACCAACCGCTGCGGAACCCTTCGCGCGTCGCTCGGCAGCGATGATGTGCGCAGAAAAGTAGCCCGCCGAGCAGGGGGTGGGCTCGACGGGCCGTTGGGGACATTGGCAAGATACCCCTGTTTAGGTGTAAGTCAAGTCAGCAGCGATTCGTAGCGGAGCAGGACGCGGTCGAGGATCTCGTGGGTCTCGGGCTGGGCCTGGGGTTGGTCGGCGACGGGCAGGAGTATCTCGAAGCCGGGGCCATCGGGGGCGGCTTGGTGAACGTTGAGTTGGCCGGCGTGGTGATGAGCGACGAAGAACGCCGAGAGCAGGTCGAGCTGGCGGTCCAGCCGGTCGTCAGGCTGGCCGGGGAAGGGGTTGAACATCTCGGCGACCTGCGTGTCGGTCCAGGCCGCGCCTTCCACGGCAATGTGAATGCGAACGTGGGGACGCTCACGGTGCTCGACCGACCGCACCGCGACGGCGAGTCGCGCGTTGGGGCCGGCGAGATCGGCCGCGGTCTCGGCCAGTCGCCGGACGGTGCTGCCCAGCAACTGCTCGTCGGCGTGAAGTCGCGGCAGCTCTTGGTCTGTGTCGATGGTGATCTGATCCCCAGTGACCCGCAGCGCCGGCGGTTGGGTCAGCACCGACTCGACCAGATGGCCGATGACGACCTCGTTGGAGAACTCGTAGCTCGGCTTGGCAACGGTGTCGCTGACACGCTGGATGAGGGTGAGGATCTGCTCGGTCTCGTCGCGGGCCAGTTGCCAGATGTCGCCCCAGAAGTCGGCCTGCTGTTCGAGCAGTTCGGGTTCGAGGTTGCGTACCTGGAGCGGGGCCTGGTCAATGAACTCCTTGAGCGCGCACATGGAGTTGCGAATGCGATTGCCCAGCCCCGCGGCGAGGAAGGTGAAGTTCCGCACGCGGTCGGCGATCATCAGCCGTTGCAGCACGCCGATCTTCTCCCGGAGGAGTTGGTCCCGTTCACGTTGAAGCGCGGCAAACTCCAGAGCACGAACGATGGTGCCGCGCAGATCCTTGAGGTTCCACGGCTTGACCACGTACTTGTAGATCGCCCCGCTGTTGACCGCGTCGATCGCGCTGTCGAGGTCGGAGTAGGCGGTGGTGAGGATGCGGATGATCCGCGGGTGGTCACGGCGGAGTTGGTTGAGCAGGTCGACGCCGGTCTTGCTCGGCATGCGTTGATCGGTCATAACTAGCCCGATCGACTCGCCGTGCTCGGCGACCAGCTCGAGGGCTTCGTCGACGCCCGGCGCGGTCAGGACGCGGAACTCCTTGCCGAAGCTTTTCTCGAAATACTTCAGGGACTGTGTCTCGTCATCGACGACGAGGATGGCCAACTCGGAGATGGGGGAGTGGGTGGTCATGGGTTTACCGCCTGGGGGGAATACTGCTCGGGTTCAGGCTTCTGGTCGTCGTAATCGGCGAAGGATGTGGTGTGTACTGGTTCGGCAGCGGCGGGCACGTCGAACCGCACGCAAAAGCTGGTATCGGTCTTCTCGAAAGTCAATGCCCCATCCCAGCCGTTGATGATCGTGTGGCACACGCTCAAGCCGAGCCCCGTGCCCTCGCCGACGTCCTTAGTTGTGTAGAACGGCTCGACCACGCGATCGCGGATTTCCTCGGGAATGCCCGGTCCGGGGTCATGCACTTCCACCACGACCCGATCGTCGGACTGAACGGCGACAACCCGGATCACCGGATCCACACCGTCGGGAACGGCGGCGGCGGCGTTGACCATGAGATTGTTGAGCACCTGCGTCAAGTGGCTGCGCGGGGCACGAACGTGCAGGTCGCCGCCTTCGATCGAAATACGGGCGGCACCGACCATCGCGGCACACATCCGCCGCGCGAGTCGGAAGGCCTCGCCGATGGCAAAGTCTTCGGTCTGTAGGTTGGTCGACGGATATGCAAAGGCACGCAGGTCGGAAGTGATCGACTCGATTTGCTTGAGCCCGTCATGAAGGTCGCGGATCGTTTCGCCGAGGTCGGAGTCGTCCTCGACCGAAGCCCGCGCGTGTTCGATGGCCATGTTCATGTAGTTGACCGGGTTGTTGACCTCGTGGAGCAGCCCGGCCGCGAGCTTGCCCAGGGCGTTCATCTTCGCGCTTTGGATCAGTTGCTGCTCTTTCTCCTGAAGCTCGACGAGCGTTTCGCTGAGTTGCTGATTACTCCGGGCAAGTTCGCGTTCGAGCTTGCCGCGGTCGATCAGGTTCGCCACGCGTGTCCGCACCTCGGCGGCGTTGAACGGCTTGGTGAGAAAGTCGTCGACGCCCTCGGCAAGCAGTTCGAGCTTCACCTCCGGGTTGGCGTCCGCGGTGAGCAGCACCACCTTCGGCATCAGCGGCGGACGGTCCTCGATGAGCCGACGCACCACCTGTCGGCCGTCGAGCTTGGGCATCATCAGGTCCAACAGGACCAGCATTGGCGACCCGGTCTGGATGAGTGCCAGCGCCGCCTCGCCGTCGGCCGCTTCGACGACCTGGCACGACGGGCGCAGCAAGTCGGTGAGGTACCGTCGCATGTCCGGTTCGTCGTCGACGACAAGCACCAGCGGCCGGTCGTCGCCTTGCTGGGTGTCATCGGGAGAGGCCGACGCGTGTGTCGTGGGAACCAGCCCGCCGTTGAGCGGGTCATCGACCGAGGCGGACCGGACTGGTGCCGTCGCGACCGGCTCGGTGCCGGCCGGGGCGAGCGGAAGCCGCACGTGCATCGTCGTGCCGCGGCCATGTTCGCTGTTGGCCCAGATCGAACCGCCGTGGCTTTCGACCAGGTCCTTGGTCAGCGCCAACCCGATGCCAAGGCCCTGATGTTCGCGGGTGGAGGAACTGTCGACTTGGTGGAATCGTTCGAAAACTTGTCCGAGATCGGCCTCGGGAATGCCGCAACCTGTGTCGGCCACCCGTAGTTCGACGTGGTAGTCCTCGACCGACCAGTCGACCGAAACGGATCCGCCGATGGGCGTGAACTTGATCGCGTTGGACAAGAGGTTGAGCACGACACGCTCGAACCGGGCCGGGTCGATCTCCACCACGGCACCTTCGTCCCCGGCGACGTTCAGCTGCAGCCCGTGTTGCTTTGCCGATAGTCGCATCGCGTCGACCGACCCACGGACGAACCGGCCCAGGTCGATCGGTTCGATATTGAGCTCCAGCTTCGTTCGGTCCAGCCGGATCACGTCGAGCAGGTCGTTGATCAGTCGAAGCAAACGGACGGCATTGTTGCGGATGAGCGTGAGGGTGCCGCGCTCGACGGGCACGTTGTTGCGCTTACAGGTGAGCAGGTCGTCAACGGGCGTGAGGATGAGCGTGAGTGGCAGGCGAAACTCGTGGCTGACGTTGGCGAAAAAATCGTTCTTGAGCTTGTCGAGCTCGCTGAGTTGGCGGTAGCTCTCGGCGATGCGCTCGTTGGCATCGGCGAGGTTGGTGTTGGCCCGGGCGACCTCGGAACGCAGCGCGTGGTCGGTCTGTCGTCGCCTGAAGTGACTCGCGGCAGAGACGACACAGATCAGACTCGTCACGCTCAGGAAGTACAAGTTCGAAAACAGCTGAGCGAAGGTCGGCATTGTCGACATCGGCGTGAGCCAATGCACCAAGCAACCGACGAGGTAAATCCCCAACGTCGCCGCGCAGACGGTGAATGCTTCGACCCACCGGTAGGGCATGAGCACGCAGGCGACGATGATCACGAGGATCAGCCCGGCGTAGTAGGGCGATCCCGCGCCTTCGGTGACGGCGATCATGTACGTGATCGCGACCGCCGGCAGCAGCGGCCAGACCAGCCCGATCCAACCGACGTGCCGCGTGGCACGATCGCCACGCAAAAGCAGGAACAACGGCAGCACCAGCACGTCGCACCCCAGCCGAGCGATGACGAAAAAGTGCAGCAACTCTGCCGGATAAACGAAGTAGTCCAGCAACAACCCCAGCGGCATGCAGAGCAGCACCAGCCAACAGCCGATGCGCGCCTGACGCACCGCGAAGTTCCGCTGCTCCTCGTCGAACGGGAGGACGGTGTCGATGGTGGCCGGCGTGGCGGTCATGCGTTGCCCCCGTCCGCGGGTCGCCGCGTTTCGAGGAAGACGTTCACGCCGGTGTTGTCGCACATGACCCGCGACTCGCCTTCCTTGGGCGCGACCTTGAGCATCTGCTTCTCGTCGCGGTAGATCAGGTTCCACTCCAACACGTGCTCGAGGAAGAAGCGCACGTCGTTATTGGGGTGGACGTTGGTCGAGATGACCAACCCGCCGGGGTTGCACCACGTGTAGAAGAGCCGCAGGAGGCGGTTGCAGATCTTGTCGTTGAGATAGTCGAACAGGCCGGCGCAGTAGACGACGTCGTAAGTCTGCGCGTCGCCGTCGGACTCGCCCAGCGCACCCCGGGCGGCTTCGCGGAGGATGTCATTCACCGAACGGTGGATGTACTCCACGCTCGGCCGACGCCCGGCGAGTTCGCACTCCTTCGAAACCGCACCGCGGGTGTACGCCAACGTCTGCTCGTTGAAATCGAGCAGGTGAAACTCCACCTGGTCCGCGAGCGGCTCTTCGCGGACGAACCGTTGCAGCTCGCCGGCCGGGCCGCAGCCGACGTTGAGCACACGCATCCGGCGTGGCTGTTCGACGAACCGTTTGACCTCCGACTTGAGCGTCGCGTTGAGGTAGTCGACACGGTTGCGGTGGGCCTGGGCGCCTTTGGACCGCAGGATCGCGGCGTTGATGACTTGGGCATAGGTGTTTCGGCCCTCCCACGGCTCGGCGAGGATCATGTTCACCATCTCGTAGTCACCGGCGTAACCCAGCGGCTTGGTGAACGTGCGGTGGATGAAGGGCGAGACCAGCGTGTACGGGTGCAGCTGACGCCGGGCGTAGTTCTTGTGCGCCACGGCCGCCGTCGGCTCGACCTGCGCGGCGGCCTCTTCAAAGCGAGTCATCAGCGTGCCGAGCCGATCGTCGAGCGACTGGCCGATCTCCTGGGACAACTCTTGCGTGCGCAGTTCCGTCTTCGATTCCCGCTCGCCGGCGGGCAGCTGCAGCACCTCGACCTGTTCCAACCAGCGCGAAAGCTCCGCGAGAAACGCGGTCATTTGGCCGACCACGACCTGGTAATCCGGCAGCACCGCATGTGTCCGATCAAAGTCCTCTACGAACTGTGCCACCTCGTCGCGCAGCTCATCGCCGCGGGTCAGTCCCACCAGATCCTGCCACGGGTCCACGAGCGTCGCCGAGACGATCGCCATCACGCCGGTCGGGACGATGTTGCTCACGACCGCGCGGCCTTCGTACACCGGACGTTCGCCACGCAGGATGCGCAGACTCGATAGCACCTCGCTCAGCTGCACGACCGAGTAAGGGTTGTAGACCTCGAACACCACCGTCGCCCTGGCAACGCTGACCAGCGTCCCTCGACCGGTTTCGCCCTGGCTGTTGCTGAAGGTGATGGTGCTGTCGAAAGAACGCTGGGGCATCGAGCGAACAGTTGTCGCTGCAACACTTCACGGCGTCAACCTACCTAAACGGGCAGTCGCCGTGTGCCGTCCACCGGAAAGCACCACTGGACGCAAGTGGCTGTGTGTGCGATCTTCATGCCCATGGGGACATCCACCTCAGCCACTCTTGTTCGGCAGGCAATCGGTCACGAGGTACGCGCCGCCGTTCTCGATCAGGTTCGGCGCGAGTTCGGACCCAAAGCCTCGGATTGGCTCGCGTTTGATGCCGAGTTCACCGGCGAAGTGCTTCGGCCGAACGCGCCGGCCGAGACGGGGACCGTGGATCTGGGGGCGTTACTCAACGACGTGACGGCACTGGTCGAAGGCCGACGACGGCTTGGCTTTCGGCTCGAAGTCGATGAGCCGATCAGCGCGCCAAAGGCCAAGGGCCATCGGGACAAACTGCTGTTATGCCTGTGCATGTTGCTCACCGCCGCGTTGCGGCACGAATCAGTGACGGCCTCGACCACGGTGGCTATCTGGGCCGATGGGGACCACACAGGAGCGACCGTCGGGCTGACCACGCCGCGACTGGATGACAGAGCTTTCGACCTTGCTCGGGAAATCGCCATCGCTGGCGGTGCGACCCTCGGACGGACGGCCTTGGAAGATCGCGACGTGATCGCGCTGAACCTCGGCGCTGTGCATCAATCCAAGGACGTTGCAAATGAGTCGCGAGTCGGTAACCTTCGGATAGGGTCGATGGTTCACCACCCGCATCTTCAGCGGGTCATACGAACATTCTGCCGGTCGGTCCGTGACATCTCGGAGGCGGGCCATCTCTCGGGCCCTTGGGATCTGCTCATCACTGACAACCCCGATCAGTGCTTCGAGCGTTGCGACGTTCCAGTCTTGGTGGTTGGGGCTTCAAAATCCGCGTCGGCACTTTCGGGAACTCCCACCGCGTGGTTGCCGACGCCATTTTCCCGCACCGAACTCATCCTGCATCTGGAACACCTGTACGCACAAACGTAGCCATGCTTGAGACCAACGACAGCCAACCAATCCCAGGCGACTTCGTTCGGGATTTTGTCGACAAGCACAGCACGGGACTCAGCGACCGAGTGTTCGAAGTGTTGCCCTACTTCCTCTCGGGCCTGTCTGATCGCGACATCGCCAAAGCCGTCAATCGAAGCCCGCACACGGTTCACGCCTACGCCAAGACAATTTTCCGCGCCTTCGACGTCAACTCCCGCTCTCAACTCCTCGCCGTTGCCATCCGACATCTGCTCGAAGCACAACAAATCGCCGAATCAGAAGGTGGCTCGAAGAGCGCGTTGGCATCGAACGGCCGAGACCAAACGGTGACGCCGACCGTCGCCTCGTCCGGCGACAAAGCACGGCAGTTGACGGTGGAAAAGGGCAACAAAAAACGCCTCCATTGCTAGAGGCGTTCATAGGGTAGCCTGCGGCCGAACCCTGCGCGAAATGGTTTGATCCATTGATCACTTACCGTGATAGGGACCGGAACCGTCGCTTGGATACACTTACAGTAGATTAATCGGGATCTTGTGTAATGCAAGGCCTTCGTTAGCCTTTGACGGATCATGGGGACGCCATATCTGCTTGGATTGGATTTAGGAGTCGCTTCCATCGGTTGGGTGTTGCTGGACCTCGACGACGGTGGTAGACCGTGCGGTGTCAGGCGGGTCGGCTCGCATTTGTTTGAGAGCGGCAGTGGTTCGGCCGCCGAGTTCGAAGCGGGGCGTGACGAGCCGCCGGCCAAGCCGCGTCGGGATGCCCGGCAACTTCGCAAGATCATTTGGCGCCGCGCTAGACGCAAACGCTCGCTCCTTCGACGGCTGCAGCGGGCTGGCCTCATGCCCCAGGGCGACGTCTCGACGCCGATGGCGATCGACACGTTCATGAAAGCCCTTGATGCCGAACTTGTCGAGAGGTGGAACGAAGACGCGACGCACCGTGAGCATCAAGTGTTGCCATACAGGATCCGTGCCGCAGGACTCGATCGAGACTTGCGACCGTTCGAGTTTGGCCGAGTGCTCTATCACTTGGCACAAAGGCGGGGATTCAAGTCGAATCGTAAAGCGGCGGAGAAGCCGGACGAAAAAAGCGTCGTCAAGCAAGGCATCAGCGAACTGACCGAGGCCATGCGGGCTGCCAATGCGCGGACGCTCGGCGAATACTTGGCAAGCGTCGATCCCACGGTAGACAGGATCCGCCGTCGGTGGACCAGCCGTGCGATGTACGAGAACGAGTTCGACCAACTTTGGCGGCGGCAGACATCGCACCTGAACCTGACCGACGAACATCGTTCGGAAGTCCGAGATGCGATCTTCCATCAGCGACCGCTCAAGTCATCGGACCATCTCATCGGTCGATGCCGACACCTCCCGAACCACAAGCGGGCACCGATCAGCTGTCGTGACGCGCAGCGGTTTCGCTTATTGCAGAAGGTCAACGATCTGCAACTCGTCAGTCCCATGTTGGACAAACAGCCACTCGATGAGAAGCAGCGCGCGACGATCCTTGACCATCTCGCTTGTGGTGAGGGGAAGAAACGCAAAGGCATCGAAGTCACCCACGCGGTCGTTTCCATGGCGACGCTCCGCAAGGCGATCAACGCGCCGAAGGGTTTCAAGTTCAACTTCGAAACCGACGGCGAGAAATCGCTGCCGGGCCACAAGACCGACATCCGCCTCGCCGGAGTAATCCCGGGCTACTCCGACTGGCCCGAATCCAAGAAGACCGCGCTCGTCGACGAGCTGCTCGGACAGGCCGAGGACGACGACCTGCGTGTTCGCCTGCGGGAAGGTTACGGCCTGAACGGCGAGACCATCGCTGCCGTCATGGACGTGGCTCTTGAAGATGAGTATGCGATGCTCTCCCGCGAGGCACTGCGTCGCTTGCTCCCGCGGATGGAGCAGGGCGATCCCTACATGACCGTTGCCCGAAATGTCTTCCCGGATGAGTTCGAGCCGGCCGATCCGCTCGACACGCTGCCGGCGGTGAAGGAACACGAACCAGACCTGCGCAACCCGACAGTCGTGCGTGGTCTGACGGAGTTGCGCAAGCTCGTCAACCTTATCATCAAGCGTTACGGCAAGCCGTCCCGTATCCATGTCGAGCTTCTACGCGATCTGAAAAAGTCGCGGGAAGCGCGGTCGAAAACCAGCCGCCTCATCCAGACGCGCCGCAGAGAACGCGAGAAGGCCGCCGAGCGGATCATCGCCGAAACAAACCTCTCACGCGCAAGCCAGCGAGACGTTGAGAAATGGCTCTTGGCCGAGGAGTGTCGCTGGCAGTGCCCATTCACCGGGCAAGGCATCAGCCCTCACACGCTCTTTGTCGAATCGGAGTTCGAGATCGAGCACATCTGGCCCTACGCACGCAGCCTCGATGACTCGTTCATCAACAAAACCCTTGCCCATCGCGATGCGAATCGCGCCAAAGGCAACTGCCTGCCGGCCGAGGTCTTCGGCGACGAACGGATGGAAGAAATCATCGGGCGTGTCAGCTCGTTTGCCGGTGATCTACGCGACGTCAAGCTCCAGAGATTCAAGGCGACCGAGATTCCCGAAGGGTTCACCGAGCGCCAGCTCCGTGATAGTTCCTACTTGGCAAAGGCGGCCGCCAACTACCTCGCACTGCTCTATGGCGGGATCGACGACGCCGACGGAACCAAGCGCGTGCAGACCCGCACCGGCGGACTCACCGCGCAGCTCCGTCGTCTCTGGGAACTCAACGGAATTCTCGGGGACGGCAACTCCAAACAACGCGACGACCACCGGCATCATGCGATCGACGCCGCCATCGTCGCGGCGGCCGATACGCGAATAACCCAGGAGATGATGCGTGTCGCGTCCGAGCAGATTTCGTTCGGCCAGAGTCGGCTCAGGGACCTGCCCCCGCCATGGCCAACGTTTGGTCGAGAATTGGCCGAGGCCATTGACCAGGTCATCGTTTCGCACCGCCAAAGCCGACGCGTCAGCGGTAAGCTTCACGCCGAGTCGAACTATTCCCGGGCCAAGATCATCGATGGCCAACCCGACAAACGGACGATCCGTAAGCCCGTCGAGCGGTTGACCGTCAAGGAAGTCGACCGGATCGTCGACCCGAGGATTCGAGCGGCGGTCACGTCGGCATTGGAAGCCAGCGCGGCCAGTTCCCCCGACAAGGCATTTGCCGAAGAAAACTACCCGACATGGCAAGGCCGCCTGGTCAAACGCGTGACCATCATCGTCAAGGCCAAGCCCTTCGACGTCGGCAAACAGAAGCATCGCCGTCGGCACGTCGACTCGACGCCGGGAAGCAATCACCACGTCCGCATCATCGCCACGCTCGCGCCAGACGGAAGTGATAAGAAGTGGCGCGATGAGATCGTCACCCGAATGGACGTGCACGAACGCAAAAGCGCAGGCATGTTGGGACTGGATACGAAAGTCGGTGAAGACGAGCGATTTGTTTTCTCCCTCGCGGCAAACGAGTACGTCGAGTTGGACGTGCTCGGAAGCGACGGCGTGTCCATCGGTAGGATGATTTGCCGCGTCCTGTCCGTATCACCCGGCGACTTCGAGTTCGTCCGCCACACGGATGCACGAACCGCGCAGGATCGCAAGGCGAACAAGGAAAGACTACGCGGCGGGGCAAACTGGCTCATGAAGCGCAACGCACGCAAGGTTTTCGTGAACTATCTGGGAGAAGTAAAGGATGCCGGCGGCTGACCGAGTGCTCGACCTTTCCACCACACCGGCCTTTGTGTCGGTGAGGAACGAGCAACTCGTCATTCGTCCAAAGGAAGGACCGGAAACCTCTCTGCCATTGGCCGAAGTGGCGATGGTCGTGCTCGGCGGAAGGCATGCGACGCTCACTCAGCCCGTTCTCGCCGGCTTGGCCGAAGTCAATGCCGGCGTTGTGATCGGCGGTGACAACCACCAGCCCGTCGCCATGCTCCTGCCCACGCAGGCCAACACACTGGCAACGCAGCGCCTCCGGCAGCAGATCGCCATCACCGAGCCACGCCGCAAGCGGCTTTGGCAATCGGTCGTCGTCGCCAAGATCAAAGCACAAGCCCGTCTCCTCGCCGAACTCGACCTCGAGCACCAAGCCGTCCGTGCGCTCGCCGATCGCGTGAAGTCCGGCGACCCGAACAACGTCGAAGCCACGGCCGCCCAGCGATACTGGCCATTGCTCATGGGCCCGGCTTTCCGACGCCGTTTCGATCACCCGGGTGCGAACGGCCTGTTGAACTACGGCTATGCCGTCCTGCGTGCCGCCATGTCCCGAGCGATCTGTGCGGCTGGTCTGCATCCGGCACTCGGCATCCACCACCGCGGACGTGGTAACGCCTTCTGTCTCGCCGATGATCTCATGGAACCTTACCGGCCACTCGTCGATGGTGTCGCGCATGCCATCGTTGGTGCAGACGGCCCCGACACTTCCCTGGGCCCTCGGCAAAAGAAGCAGTTGATCGAGGGCGTTATGCAGCGACTCGAACATGACGCCGAATGGCGCGGCAGCGGTGAATGGTTCGCGAAAACTGCCGGCTCCATCCTCGACGATGGCAACACCCGGCGTCCGACGGTGTTTTATCCGCGAGGCATTTTGTGAGCCGCGCAAAGAACAAGGAACCGCCCACGAGCGGAAAGTATAGAGCCATGTGGTTGTACGCGATGTTCGATCTTCCAGTGAAGACTCAGGCCAAACGCCGGGCATACGCGCGGTTCCGCAAACTTCTTCTCAAGCAGGGCTTCTGCCAGTTGCAGTACTCGATCTATGCCAGGTACTATGCCAATGAAGAGGCGAGCGACACCGCCCGTGACCTGATTCGCCGACGTCTACCGAGTGAAGGACAGGTCCGACTCCTGGCCGTTACCGATCGGCAGTTCGGCAAGCAGCAGGTCTTCCACGGCAAAAAGCGAAGCGACCCCGAAGATGAGCCCGATCAGATCCTCCTTTTCTAGAACTCGAGAACGACACAACCGACTGCGATGCAGTCGGTTGTGTGCGGCCTAGTGTATCCAAGCCACCGTTCCGGCCCGACCACGGCGCGTGCTACGCCGTCGCGGTGGCGTCGTTTAGTGTATCCAAGCCACCGTTCCGGCCCGACCACGGCAACTCGAACGCGTCACCACCGCGCACCTCAAGTGTATCCAAGCCACCGTTCCGGCCCGACCACGGCGGGCAATGGACGGCATGGCCCGAGCAAGCAGTGTATCCAAGCCACCGTTCCGGCCCGACCACGGCCGTACCAACCGAAGGGGTTGTTCCCACGATAGTGTATCCAAGCCACCGTTCCGGCCCGACCACGGCTGTTCGAGGTGGCGATGCGGCATCTCATCAAGTGTATCCAAGCCACCGTTCCGGCCCGACCACGGCGCAAGAGGTACGGCCGTCGCGGTACGAACTAGTGTATCCAAGCCACCGTTCCGGCCCGACCACGGCGCCGTGTCATTGACACCGCCGCCGCCGCCGAGTGTATCCAAGCCACCGTTCCGGCCCGACCACGGCCCGTGGCAGTTCGGGGCGCTCGTGTTCTGGATTGTATCCAAGCCACCGTTCCGGCCCGACCACGGCTCAGATAACGCGCCGAAACGACCCGCAGCAAGTGTATCCAAGCCACCGTTCCGGCCCGACCACGGCATCGTCATCGACGAGGCCGACTACTACTGGAGTGTATCCAAGCCACCGGTCCGGCCCGACCACGGCCAGTCATGGCATCTCAATACAAAGACATCAAGTGTATCCAAGCCACCGTTCCGGCCCGACCACGGCTTTGATAGAGCGTATTACGCATTGCGTGAAAGTGTATCCAAGCCACCGTTCCGGCCCGACCACGGCGCCTTGATGGTCTCGGGGTCGCCGGCCTTGAGTGTATCCAAGCCACCGTTCCGGCCCGACCACGGCCCTACCGGTGCCATCATCGTCATCGACGAGAGTGTATCCAAGCCACCGTTCCGGCCCGACCACGGCGCTGGATGAACGCACCTGCCGAGCGGGTCAAGTGTATCCAAGCCACCGTTCCGGCCCGACCACGGCTACGACTGGCCCCGGGTCGTATCACCGGAAAGTGTATCCAAGCCACCGTTCCGGCCCGACCACGGCCCGTACAGGTCGGTACGGCCGAGTTCGTGAAGTGTATCCAAGCGACCGTTCCGGCCCGACCACGGCAGCTGAGGCACGGCGGAGGGGTGAGGTTGAAGTGTATCCAAGCGACCGTTCCGGCCCGACCACGGCATAAACTCGGCGTCACCACCGCCCGTCCGAGTGTATCCAAGCGACCGTTCCGGCCCGACCACGGCACGCCGCCACAGAACACCGCTTCACCATTGAGTGTATCCAAGCGACCGTTCCGGCCCGACCACGGCCGTACATCGAGGGACCGAAGGGCTGCGGAAGTGT
>JBCDCH010000049.1 GCA_039182125.1 Planctomycetota bacterium | reverse complement strand
GGAATCACCTGCTCGATGTTGAGCAACGCCCGTTCGTCCAGTCGGTGTGGCCGCAGCCGCAAGCAGGTGATGTCCAAGCCCTGATCGTTGAGCCACAGCACCGCCGTCGTCAGTCCTTTCCCGAAGTCCGCGGCGGCGAGGAGGATGCGGACGCGCTGGGCGAACTCGTCCTCTCTCGGCTCGTCCCAGCCGAAGTGATCGAGCAACGTTTGCCGGGCCTCCTGATCTCCCGAGCGTTGGAGTTCGAGTTCCGCCTGCGCGAAGGTCATCGTGCTGACCATCGCCGCATAGCGCACTGCTTGGAGGTCCATGTGGGCGTCGTTGTCACGCTTGAGTTCGACTACGACAAGGTCCGCATTGCGGTCGACGCAGAGCAGGTCGATCCGGCGTTTGGACTCTTCAAACTGCCCGAACTCCTCGGCGAGCACGAGCAGGTCGGGATCCAGTGCGTCGATCTGCTCCTTGAGCAATCGCTGCAGATCGCCGCGCTCGCGGATGCCTTGCTCGGTGAAGCTGACTTCGTCGATCTCGACCAACTTATCCGACTGCATCTCGTAAAGGGCCATGCCGCCGGCAAGGTAGGCGACATTACCGGAATTGTGGAAATTCTCGGGAAAAGGCGGGGAGTGCCGATATTCGTAAGTGAGATGACCCCGATCGACCCGGCC
This sequence comes from Planctomycetota bacterium, assembly GCA_039182125.1. Taxonomy (NCBI): domain Bacteria; kingdom Pseudomonadati; phylum Planctomycetota; species Planctomycetota bacterium. The sequence goes on along the minus strand of JBCDCH010000049.1, from coordinate 30,888 downwards.
GTCCATGGGATTCTGCAGAGCGGTGTGGTGCAAAAGCGCCAAGCCGAACGGCAGAATCGCCTGCGCGCCGAGCAGGCCGAGGCCGAGGCGAAGGTCAAGAAGACGATCGAGCACAAGGCCGTCGACGCCGCCGAGGCGTCCGAAGCGGCACTGGATACCGTCACCCACGGACAGGACTCACCCGTCGAGGAAGACGAGATTCCGCATGTCGACGTGAAGGCGTAAGGCTCACCGCCTCCGGCAAAACGAGCGATTCGGCTACACTTTCGCGATGGCTTACCAACAACCGCCGCGTGAACGTGACCGAACCGTCGAAGGTGTTCGCGACATGGACTACGGCCGAGCCGGCGCGACGCGGGCCAAGCGGAAGAAATCAAAGCTGCCGCTTTTCCTTGTCGCCCTCCTGATCGGTGCGGGCGTTGCGGTGTGGTGGTTTTACCTGCGGTGACCGCGTTCGCGTCGGGTTCGAAAAATTCTTGGGCAAGACCGTCAGGCCTCACAATGGCCGACGACTCTTCACGGCAACGGCCTGCATCAACGTATTGCGGGCCGGATCATTGTCCGTGAACCTCAAGGAGAGAATCCACATGCTTCGCCGAAACGCCCTGTTTGCCGCCGCTGCCATCGCCGGCACCGCCACTATCGCCACCGCCGACGTTCGCGTCGCCCACCTTTCACCCAACACTCCCACCGTCGATGTACTCGCCGGCCTGACAGGCGGTGACAAGGGGCTGCTCTTCGACGCCGCGAGTTACCCAAGCGTCACCGATTACCTCCCGGTACCGACCGGCAACTACGACATCGACGTCGTACTCGACTCCGACAACTCCGTGGTCGGCATCGACGTCGACAACTTCCCGATCGACGCGGATACGGATTACACCATCGCGGCGGTCGGTCTGCTCGGCGGGACGCCGGCCCTGCAACCGCTGCCGCTCATCGATGACAACCACATCGACCCGAACAACGCCCGCGTCCGTTTCGTCCACGCATCGAGCAACGCCCCCACGGTCGATATCTTTGTCGCCGGCTCGACCGATCCGCTCTTCGACGCGGTCGATCAGTTCACCTCGGGCGGCTACGTCACCGTTCCGGGAGGCAGCTACGACCTTGAAGTTCTCCTTGACGCCAACCCGGCCGCCGGCTCCGTCCTCGACGTTCCCGGCGTGACCGTCGAGGCCGGCAAGGTGTACACGATCTACGCCATCGGCCTCGTGGGGGACACCGACACCCCGCTCGCGGCACTCGTCAGCGTCGACGCCGCGATCCCCGAGCCGGCATCGCTCAGTGCGCTAGCACTTGGTGGCTTGCTCCTGCGTCGCCGACGCTGAACAAAAGACCCTCTTCCCCATCAGGACGGCGTCCGCCCCGAGCGTGACGCCGTCCCTTTGTTGATGCAGTAGTCGTCCAACTTAAGAACAGAATCCCGGACACGGGACGCACTTCGGCGACTCGAAACACGACGGGGATCGGCGCATGCTCTCGTTCGTGGTCGCCGAACCCGTGCATGTCGAACCGATCGACCCGCCGACGGCGAATAGCCCGCTGAGCTATCGCACGGTCCGCTGGATCAGCGTCGTCGGCATTGCGCCGCGATGGGTCGATCTCGCGTTGCTGGCCGTCGCAACCGGCGCCACAGTTGGTGTGTTTTGCACATTCTTTGGCGTTCTGCTTGCCGACGGTTGGGCGTTTCGGTTGCTCTGGGCGGGCGGGTGCGCGATTTGCTTGGCATTGGTTGCCACGACGGCGTGGTGGTCGAACCACTTCAAACACCGCCGAATCGACGATGACCCCGACATGCAAACAACCTCGGCCGACACGGGGTCGGCCAAAACTGAACGCACGTCCGAGAATGTCGTATAACCTGGACTAACGAATCGCAGTCTTTTCCACGGAGTTACGCGTATGAGTTGGCGACGGTCGGCGATGTTGGGCTTGGGCGGATTGGCGCTTGTCTTCCTTTCGGCCGCCCCGGGACAAGTACCGGTCGACCCGAAACCGTCGACGGCCGAGACGTCCGTTGACGAACTTCGCGATCTCCAGCAGACCGTCACCGCCACCACGGCGAAAGTGCTCCCCGCCGTCGTGGGCATCCGTGCCGGCTTCGGACAAGGCAGCGGCGTCATCGTCAGTCCTGACGGGTTCGTCCTCACAGCGTCCCACGTCGTCGCCGGTGCCGATCGCGACCGACGATTGACCGTGATCCTTCGTGACGGCACCGAGCTGCCCGCCCGGCTCATCGACCGCCAACCCATCCGCGGCAACGACAGCGCCTTAGTCAAGATCACCGCCCGCCAACCCGTCGGCGGTTTCCCGTATGCGCCGGTCGGACGGAGCAACGAGGTCGACACCGGCGACTGGTGCATCGCGGCGGGTCATCCCGGCGGCTATCGCGCCGACCGACCGCCTGTCATTCGTCTGGGCCGCGTGCTTTTCAACGGCGACTTCGTTGTCATCTCGGACAACACCCTCGTCGGCGGTGATTCGGGCGGGCCGCTCTTCGATCTCGAAGGCAGTGTCATCGGCATTCACTCACGCATCGGCGAGGCCGCGTCGGACAACAAGCATGTACCGATCGACGTGTTCGTGTCGCAATGGCTGGGCGAGTCGTTCACCGAACCCGTCCAACCGATCATCGGCGTTTCGACCAACGCCGCCAACGGGGCGGCTCTTGTGCAGGAAGTCGCACGACGCAGTCCCGCTGATCGTGCCGGTATTCGTCCCAACGACACCATCGTCCGCTTCAACGGCACACCAACGGCGACGTTCGACGATCTCATGGTCGCGGTCAGGCGGACTCGACCGGGCGATGTCGTTGACGTCGAAGTGCAACGTCCGGGGCTCTCGCAAGTCTTGGTGTTTAAGCTGACGGTCGGGAGTCGCGAGGAGGTGCGGCGTGGCTGGTAAATCGCTCACCCGATCGCTACTCCCTTTGCTGGGAATCGCTGCCGTCTTGTTCGCGCTTTCCCCGGTGGCCGACGCGCAACGGCGCGGCGAGTTCCGGCGGCAGTTGTTCAACAACAGCAAGCAGAACCCCGACATCCTTGCGGGATTCAGCGAAGTCGCCAATAGCATTGCTCCGTCGGTCGTACGGATCTTCAACGCCGATGGACAGCAACTCGCGCTCGGCACGATCGTCGACGACAGCGGCGCGATCCTGACCAAGGCCAGCGAAATGCTCAACCCGGCGACAGCGACCTACACCGGCGTTGGCGAGCACTCGGTCATGATCGTCGGCATCGCCCCGCAACACGACCTCGCCCTGCTCCGCGTCGAGGATGCATTGCCCGATGGCGACTGGCAGCCGGCACGGTTCGTCAACGAAGACACTGTCTTGGTCGGTGAGTTTCTCGTGAGCACCGGTCCGGACCCGCAGCGTGCGAACTTCGGCGTGCTCGCCACCCCGCCGATGCGCGTTCCCCACACCTCGGCGTTTCTCGGGATCACGATGGAGACCATGCCGGATTCGAGCGGCGTCATCGTTCGGCAGGTCACGCCCTTCTCCGCGGCCGAGCGTGCCGAGGTCATGGTCGGCGATCGCATCACGGCGGTCGATGGGCAGCCGATCCGCAACCGGGGCAACCTGCTGGGCCTGCTGATGTCCCGCGACGCCGGCGATCGCATCGAGATCACGGCCATGCGCGACGACCGCGTGGTCTTGCTCGATGCCGTTCTCGGCTCACGCCCGCGCGGCTCGAACCGCGCCATCGTGCAGAACCAGTTCGGCTCGTTTTTCTCCAGCCGGGCCGCGGGGTTCGTCTCGGTCTTGCAGCACGACACGGTGCTCACGCCCAGCGAGATGGGCGGACCGATCTTCACGCTCGACGGCGAGGTCGTCGGCCTGAACATCGCACGGGCCGGTCGGGTCGAGACGTACGCGCTGCCGGCATCGGTGATCAATGCGACGGTGCCGGACCTACTCGCGGGTAGGTACCGTCCCGATGCGGACGCAACGCCACAGGACGACGAAGGTCCGATGCCGTGAAGATCGTTGAGAAGCGTTGCCGAGCAACGCGGCTGTTGAAACAAACCTTCGATCGCGGCGCTATCCTTCCCGCGTGACCGAGATTTGGGACAAGGACAAGCTCGCGGACCCGCACGCCGTCGCCGACAAGCAACACCGCGTTCGCGATATGTTCGCCGCGATCGCGCCCAGCTACGACCGCAACAACCACCTGCACTCGATGTGGACCGACCAGGCGTGGCGCCGCAAGGCGGTGAAGCTGAGTCGGCTGAAGCCGGACGATGTCGTCGTCGACGTCGCGTGCGGCACCGGAGATCTGACTCTGGCGTACGCCAAGGCGCTTCGCCCGATCAAGCCCGGACAGGTCATCGGCATCGACTACACACACGAGATGGTCAAGCCGGCCCCGGCGAAGTCGAGTGACCCCATCCTCTACAACACCGGCGACGCCCAAGCCCTGCCACTCCCAGACGTGTCGGCGGACGTCGTCTCCATCGCCTTCGGCATTCGCAACGTCGCCGATCCAGACAAAGCACTGCGTGAGTTCCGCCGCGTACTCCGCCCCGGCGGCCGCGTCGTCGTGCTGGAGTTTTCCAAACCGACCAACGCGGTCATCCGCAAGGCATACAACTTCTACTTCAACCAGATCATGACCCGCACCGCGACGCTCATTAGCGGCGACAAGACCGGGGCCTACCGCTACCTCTCGGCCAGCGTCGAGACGTTCCTCACGCCGCAACAGATGATCGGGAAGATCGAGGCGGCCGGGTTCAGGAACGTGCAGCCGCACAAGCTCACCTTCGGCATCGCGTACATTTACGTCGCCGACGTGGCATAAGCCGAGTGCAAGCGCTTTGCGGAGCAACGCAGTTGGGACCCTAGCAGTGCAAAACCTCCAAAGCTGCGTTGCTCCGCGACGCGGTTGTGGGATGATGCGTGGATGCTCGCAACGCTACTGCTCGCAACGGTTTTCGCGCTCGACCTTGCGCCGACCATCAAGGCTCACGACGTGCCAGCGTTGGCGGTCGTTGCGGTCAATGGGGCGGGTGAAGTTCAGCTTCAAAGCCACGCCGGCATCACGTTCGAAGGCGGCGAACCGGTAGACGCAGACTCACGCTGGCACGTCGGCTCATGCACCAAGTCGATAACCGCCCTGCTCGCGGCGACCTGCGTCCGTGACGGCTTGCTGGACTGGGATACGAGAGCAGGCGATGTTCTCGATGATCTGGCCGAAAAGCCGCTTGGTGAAGCGACGCTGTTGCAGCTGCTCACCCACACGGCCGGGACGGCGCCAGTGCTCGACCACATGCTCATCGTCGGGCCACCATCCAAGGACGAGCTTCGACGCCAGCGACGGATCTGGCTAAAGCACACCGGCGGCGATGCGGCAACCCCGCCGGGCGAAGCATTCCGTTACAGCAATGCCGGTTACATCATCGCCGGAATGATGGTCGAGCAGGTCACCGAGCGCAGCTGGGAGCAAGCGATCAACTCGCGTGTCTTTGAGCCGCTCGGCGTTAAGACCTTCGGCTTCGGCGCTCCGCCCGAAGGCCATCCGCGTGGTCATTTGGGCGATGAATCAATCGATCCCGCGTCCCCCAACTCTGACAACCGGCCGATCCTCGCGCCGGCCGGGACCGTGCACATGTCCGCCCGCGACTTCGCGATCATGGCTGCGGTGCATCTGCGTGATTCGGTCGCGGAGAGACTCAAGATCGCCGATGAAGACTGGGCGGTTCTGCACAAGGCCAAGCTCGACGATTACGCGCCGGGCCTGGTCGTTGCAAAACGCCCGTGGGGTGGCGGAACTGTGTTCACGCACGATGGATCGAACACCTTGTGGTACGCGACGATGTGGATCGCACCCGAGAAGGACATCGCAATCGTCGCGTGCAGCAACGCGTTTGCACCCGAAGCCGTCAACGAGGCGATCGTCCTCGCATTGCGCGAAATCGAGCTGATCGAATAGGCCGAAAGCAGCGGCAACTCAGCTGCCGAACTCAGCGAGAAACTCGCTTTCGCTCACGATCTCGACGCCGAGATCTTCGGCCTTCTTTCGCTTGCTCCCCGCCTTTTCGCCGGCGATGAGGAAGGTGGTGTTCTTGCTGACGGAGGAGGACGCCTTGCCGCCAAGGGTGCGGATGCGGTCCTGAATGCTCTCGCGGGTGAAGTGTTCAAGGGTGCCGGTGACGACGATGGATTTGCCCGCGAGCGGTTGGTCGCCGACTTCTTTCACTTCGGTCTTCGGGTCGATGCCGACGTCTTGCAGCGCCTGCACCGCAGCCCCGCCGGCGTCGGATTCGAGGAAGCTCTTGAGGCTGTCGGCGATGATCGGACCGATGCCTTCGACGGCGGCCAGGTCGTCGCGGCTCGCCGCCTTGAGTGCATCGAGTGAGCCGAACGTCGCGGCCAGATCGCGCCCGGCACTTCGGCCGACGTTGCGAATGCCCAGGCCCGGAATGAGCTTGTCCAAACCCCGCTCCCGGCTCGCCTCGATCCCCTTCAGAACATTGGCCGCCTTCTTCTCACCCATGCGTTCGAGGTCGACCAGGTCGTCGGACGTGAGTTTGTAGATGTCGGCGAACGTCGTCACCTTGCCCGCTTCGACGAGCGCATCGATGAGCTTGTCGCCGAGGCCGTCGACGTCCATCTGCGTTCGGCCGCAGAACCACTTGAGGCGTTCCTTCAGCTGCTTCCGACACGCGGGGTTCATGCACAGCAGATCGATGCCGCCGTCGCTCAGCTCTTCGAGCGTGTCCTGCTCGCAGGTCGGACACTTGTCGGGAACGCTCTTGCGCTGCCGGCGTTTGAAGTAGTCCTCGCACTCGACGTTGCGGCAACGGAACGCGACGTGCTCGTCCTTCACCGATTCGAGCACGAGCTCGGACGCACACTCCGGACACTGGGTCGGCAGTGCGATCTTCGCCTTGCCCTTGTCCTCAACAACCTCGACGACCTGCGGGATGATCTCGCCGGCCTTTTCGATGGTGACGCGGTCGCCGATCTTGACGCCGAGCTTTTCGAGGTTGTCGCGGTTGTGCAGCGTCGCGCGTTTGACCGTCGTCCCCGCGAGGAAGGTCGGCTCCAGCTCGGCCACGGGTGTGACGGTGCCTTGCTTGCCGACCTGCCAAGTGACGTCGTTGAGCGTCGTGACGGCCTGCTCGGCGGGGTACTTGTACGCGATGGCCCAGCGTGGCGACTTGGTGCGATAGCCGAGTGTTTGGCGGTCCGCGAGGTTTTCGACCTTGACGACGACGCCATCGGTCTGGTAGCCGAGCTTGGTGCGCTTGGACTCGAAAGTGCGAATGTGTTCCACGACGCCGTCGATGTCGGCGTAAGTCGCGACACCCTCGGGTTGTGGAATGCCGTGCGTGCGGAACAGGTCAAACCAGTCGCTGTACTTCTCGACATCGACGCCCTCGACAACGCCGAGGCCATGCACGTAGAACCGCAGTCGACGGGCGGCAACGATCTTAGGGTCGAGCTGTTTGAGCGTGCCCGCGGTCGCGTTGCGTGGGTTGGCGAAAAGGTCTTCCTCCGCCTTCTCCCGCTCGGCGTTGATCCGTTCGAAATCGGCGTCAGGCATGAAGATCTCGCCGCGCACTTCGAGCACGGCCGGCGGGTTGTCGCCGTGGAGCTTCAATGGGATGGCGTTGATCGCGCGGACGTTGTGCGTGATGTCGTCGCCACGTTTGCCGTCGCCGCGCGTTGCGCCCAAGACCAGCTCGCCCTTCTCGTATCGCAGCGTCGCGGCAACGCCGTCGATCTTCGGCTCGCACACATACGTCAACCCGTCCGCCTGCTTCTCCATCCGCGTCGCCCACTCACGCAGCTCCTCCTCGGAGTACGTGTTGTCGATGCTCATCATCGGCACCGCGTGCTCGACCGTCTCGAACCCCTCGATCGGCTCGCCGCCGACACGCTGGGTCGGGCTGTTCGGATCGGCGAGGTCGGGGTGCTGCTCCTCGAGCTCGGTCAACTCGCGCTGCAACACGTCGAAGTCCGCATCCGAAATCTCCGGCGCGGCCTCGACGTAGTACAGGCGATTGTGGCGATGCAGTTCCTCGCGGAGTTTGGCGATCTTTTCAGCAACGGTTCCCATCATGGTCATCCTGAGCGCAGTCGAAGGATCTCTTCGGTTACGACGACCCACCGGCCAACGCACACGAAGATATCCTTCGACTTCGCTCAGGATGACGGATGGGTTGATTGATGTTCAGCCGCCGAAGAACAGCTTCAGCTCCCGCTCGGCCGACGCTTCGCTGTCGCTGCCGTGGACGAGGTTCTCGGTGAAGCTGTGGGCGTAGTCGCCGCGGATGGTGCCGGGGGCGGCTTCGGTGAACTTGGTCGCGCCCATCATCAGTCGGCAGACACTGATCGCGTCGTCGCCGGCGATGCACATGGCGACGATCGGGCCGCTGGTGATGAAGTCGAGCAGACTGTCGAAGAACGGCTTGCCGTCGTGCTCGGCGTAGTGATTAGCGGCGGTCTCGCGGTCGAGGGTCATGAGCTTCATCTGCTCGACGGTGAAGCCTTTCTTCTCGAATCGGCCGACGATCTCGCCGACGAGGCGGCGCTTGACGGCGTCGGGCTTGCACAGTATCAGGGTCTTTTGGTGGGCCATGGGCTGTCACATTAGGGCGGAGCGGTCAGACATCCAACCACTCGCCCGCCTCGGCGGCTTCGTAGATGCGACGCATCACCTTTACGTCCGCCCGACCTTCCTCGCCGGGCGTGTCGGGCTTGCGATTCTCCTTGATGCACTGGGCGAAGTGGTCGAGCTGGGCGGCGAACTGGTTGCCGGCGGGGATGTCGTCGGCCGGGCCACGGTCGCGGCCGCGCGTTTCGGCGAGGAGGCGATGCCCGCCGTAGCCGGTCGCCGGCTCCATCGCGAACCAGCCGTCGCGGCCGATCACGCGGAAGTGGTTGGTGTTGGTCATGTCGTAGGCCGTGCTCGACGACGCGGTGACGTTGCCAGGGAACTCCAGCTGCCAGGTGCAACGCGCCTCGATGCCCGGCGGGAAGCGCGGATCGCCTTCGGGACGATGCGTGTACGCGGCAACCCTCGTCGGCTCGGCGGCGGTGATGTAGCGGGCGGCGTTGACCATGTAGACGCCCAGGTCCATCAACGGGCCGCCGCGACCGGCGAGTTCGTAGTCCTCGCGCCAGGTGCTGCCATCGCTGCGACGGTTGTAGCTGATGTCGCCGGTGAAGTGGCGCAACGGACCGACGTGGCCATTGGCGGCGAGCTCCATCGCCCGCAGATTGTGCGGCTCGTAGTGCACGCGGTAGCCGATCATCAGCCAACGCCCCGCCGCCTCGGCCGCCGCGATCATGCGGTCGCATTGCGCGACGTCGGTCGCCATCGGTTTCTCGCAGAGCACATGTAGCCCCGCGTCGAAGCCGGCGAGCGTGTGCTGCATGTGCAGGCCGGTGGGCGTGATGACGTAGAGCACGTCGACGCCGGCGCGGTCGCGGAGTTGGTCGATGGTGTCGTAGGTGACGACGTTCTCGCGCGGAACGCCGTACTGCTCGGCAACGCGTCGGCCCTTGGTGTCGGGGTCGCCGGTGACGAGTGCGGTGACCTTGCACAGGCGCGTGTTGGCGATGTTGGGCAGAATCTGGTTGAGCGCGTAGCCGCCGAGGCCGGCGATCGCGAAGCCGACCTTCTCGTCATCGGGGACCGGCTGGGCGTGGGCGTGTTTCAGGAGGAGACCACCCGCAGTGGCGGCGGCGGTCGCGGCGAGGAACGTACGTCGTGTCGGCATGCGAGAAACGTAATGCGACGGCCACATCATGTCGGCGCACAATCCGTAGCCGTAGGGCCTGCCCCGCGCGCTGCGGCGACGCGGGGGATAAGCCCCGCGGCTATTTTTTCATGTAGATGCACTCGCCGTTGGTGTGGATCAGCGGGCCATCGATGCAGTCGGCGATGACCATCGCGACGGCCTCGGGTTCGAGCGTCGCGTCGTATGGGACGACGGTCTCATCGATGATCTCGCGGAGCATGGCCGTCTCGACCGCGCCGGGCGCGACGGCGTGACAACGGATGCCGAGCGGCTCACCCTCGCGGGCAAGGGCGAGCGTCATCCCGTTGACGGCCGACTTCGCGGCGGCGTAGGCGGCGAAGGGAACCAGCGGATCGCGGGCGGCCTGGCTGGAGACGTTGACGATCGCCCCGCCCTGCTTGCCCAGATGTCGCCAGGCGGAACGCGCGAAACGGAACGCCGCTGCGACGTTGATGTCCAGCGTCGCGGCGAGCACGTCGTCGTCGGTGTCGACGACCGAACGCATCGGCGCGAAGCCGGCGTTGTTCACGACGGCATCGAGCCGGCCGAAGCCTTCGACCGCCGCGTCCACCGCGGCGTCGATAGCCAAGGTGTCACGCACGTCCGTCGGCACCACCAGCACGTCACCGGCGCAGTGCTCGGCGGTTTCTTCCAGGTCGGCACGCGTTCGCGCACAGATCACGACGGCAAAGCCTCGGTCCGACAGCTCCGACGCGGTCGCCCGGCCGATCCCCCGGCCCGCGCCGGTCACGATGGCAACGGGCTGATCAGACATGCTCGACCTCGATTCGCAGCGTGGTTTCGTGTGAGTAGCCGGGTTGGAGCGTGACCGCGTGGTCGCCGATGTTGGCCGTCTCGACGCAGAGCATGCGTGGCCATTCGTCGTCGCCGAAGTCCGCGAGCCGCTTGGCCTTTTCGACGTGCGGGTTCCAGAGGACCGTCGACTTGCTGCCGGTCTTCTTCACGGTGATGCGGCGGGACATGCCGGGGTCGGTGATGGTGACATCATCAGTGTGGTTCTGGTAGATACGATCGACCTCGCCATCGATGGTCTGCTCGCCTTGCTGCGTCACGACGGCGTTGTCGGCGAGTTGGTCGATGTAGTCGCAGTCGGCAAAGCCGGTGAGCGTGACGTTGCGGACGTCGGCGACGGTGAAGTAAGTGTGTAGGGCAAGTTCGATGTCGTAGGCGACGTTCCCGGTGTTGCGGACGGTGAAGGTCGCGTCGAGCGCGTCACCGCCGGAAAGTTCCATGCCGGCTTCGAAGTCGTGCGGCCAAACGTCGCGGGTCGCTTCGGTCGCGGCGAGCTTGAACTTGACGTGATCATCGCCGACGTCATCGGTGAGCCACTGGGTGATGCGTGCGAAGCCGTGGCTGGGCTTGCCCGCCCCACCAAACCACGGGAAGCAGATCGGGATGCCCCCGCGGATCGCCTTGCCTGGATCGAGGATCGCCTTCTCGGAAACAAAGATCACCGGCTCGTGACCGGGCGGATGCCAGCGGGTGAGATGTGCGCCGTTGAGGTAAGCACTGATGGTTTTCAGGTCGAGCCGTTCCATGTTGCGATGCTTACCACGGCTTTGACTCCGACGTCAATCGCTCATTCGGCCCAGCGGGTTCCATTGCGCTTCGAGTTCGCGGATCTCGTCACGGCGTTCGATCAGGCGGGTGACGCGCAGGTAGTGACGCACTTCGTTCCGGGCCAGCGGGTTGCACAGGACGTCCGTCGCGGACCAGCCGGTGAAGGCGAGGACGCGATGAACGCTTTGCACGAAGTCGGCGTCGTGCTCGATCCATTCGAGCCCGGGCATCGCGTTGGAGTTGCCGTTGTTGCCGATCACGACTCGGGGATCTCCGTGGGTACGTACTCGGCGTCGGACGTCTCGCCCTTGAGAGCCGCAGTGATCTTGTCGATGTGGACGTGGCAGTTTTCCAGGAACACGCGGTACTTTTGCTGGGTGCCGCCCATCGCGGTGCCGGCGACGTAGATGCCGGGGATGTTGGTCTGCATGGTCGCCTCGTCGAACGCAGGCCGTTGGTCGTCACCGGTGAGTTCGATGCCGGCCAGGCGGAACAAGCGGTTGTCCTGCTCGTACCCGATCATCGCAAGCACGAAATCGGCCTCGACGTCGAAGGTTTCGTCGCTTCCCGCGACGGTGCGTTTGAGCGTGACGTGTGTCGGCGTGATCTTCACCGCTTCGGCGTTGAAGTAGCCCTCGATCGTGTTGCGTTTGAGCAACCCCTTCATCTCCGGCATGAGCCAGTACTTGATGCTCGACTCGGGCAACGCATCCTGGCGATGGGCGAGTGAGACTTTCGCGCCGACGTGATGGCAGCGCAGGGCCGTTTCTACCGCGCTGTTTTTGCCGCCGAGGATCAGCACCTTTCGACGGAAGAACGTGTGCGGGTCGTCGTAGTAGTGCAACACTTGCGGGAGGTCCGCGCCGGGGATGTCAAGCTTACGCGGCCGATCGGTGCCGCCCGTGGCAAGGACGATCCGTTTGGCGAACGTCTGCGTGGTGCCCGCGGCAGGTTCGGTGGTGACGACGAAACCGCCGTCTTCCCGGTCGATGTCGGTGACGGGTTCGTAGGTCCGCACGTCGAGATCGAACTGCGTCACGATCTGCCGGAGGTAGGCGAGGTACTCCTCGCGGGTGGCCTTCTCCTGGCCGGGCGTGATCAGCGGCACGCCGGCGATGGCGATGCGATCGTTCGAGCTAAACCAACGCGTGCCCTGCGGCCACCATTGCATCGTCGCGCCGACCTGCTTCGCGTCGAACTGAACGTAGTCGATGCCCTCGCGCTTGAAACGAACCGCCAGCTCGATCCCGATCGGGCCGGCACCGATGATGGCGACGTCGGTACGTTGCATACATTCATTCTACGGTCAGCGCCCGGCGAACTTCATCGAGCAACTTGTCGACCCGGAACGGTTTGAAAAGCACGGCCTGCAGGCCTTCCTGAGATGCACGGACGATGCAGTGGTTCGGGTCGTAGCCGAAGCCGGTCATGAGGATCACGGGCGTCTCGGCCATGTGCTTGCGGGCCGAGGCGAAGACGTCGTAGCCGCTGCGATCGGGCATGCGGATATCCGAGACGACCAAGTCGTACGTCCCACCATCGGCGACGACGGATTCGATCTGCTCGATCGCGGCGTTGCCGTCGACGGCGATGGTGACGGTCGCGTCGTACTTGCGCAGCACGTCGCCGATGGTCTCGCGAATAACCGGCTCGTCGTCGACGACGAGGATACGCTTGCGGCTGATGGCCGGGTCGGGTGCCGCCGGCGGTGCGGCATCCTTGGCACCAAGAATCGTCTGCGGCCCGGCCATTGCCTGTCGCAGGCTGCTGCGGACGCTCTCGACATTGCCGAGGATCGCGTCGAGCTTGCCGGAGAGGTGCGCGTCGCCGATGAGCGATTCCTGGAGTTCCTGCACGTCGATCGCGATGTCGTTGAGCGGCCCCGCGATTTCGCCGGCCACGTCGCCGGCCATTTTGTTTCGCGTCTCCACTCGCTCGGTCACCATCAGTTCGAGAATGTTGAGCGCCATCGCGACGTACCGGCCGAAGATCTCGGCGAACTGTCGATCGTCCTCGCTGAACGCGCCCGGCTGACGTGACTCGATGTTGAAAATGCCGATCACCCGGTCGTGCAACTGCAGCGGCACGGTCAACGAACTGCGTGCGCCGTCGAGGCCGACGACGTAACGCGGATCGCGTTCAACGTCGGCACACATGTACGACCGCCCCGTCGCGGCGACGAAGCCACTGATCCCGGTCATACCTGCCGAATCCGACTTGTAAAGATCGACCGCGAGCGCTTCCTCGGGCAGTCCTTCACTCACCACGAGTTCGAGCTTGTCGTTCTTCCGGTCGATGATCCGAATGGCGAAGTGATCGAAATGGAGTAGCTCGTGGGTGAACTGAACGATGTTCTTCTCGAGCAGCTCGAGTCGCTCGGCCATGTTCATTTTGCGAATCGCGTCGGATTCCAGCCTCACGAGTTCCCGGCCGGCGGCGTCGATCGCGTCGATCTTTTGTTGCAGCCGACGTGTCTGGGTCGCATCCATCACCACGGCGACGATCTGCATCAGCCCCCCGTGGTTCGATCGCAAGGGTGAGATGACCGTCTCGAGAAACTGCTGGGTTTCGTTGAGCTTGAGTACGTTGCGGCGCGTGCCGGCTCCCGGATCGGCGGCGAACGCCTCGCCCGCTTCGCAACACGCCTGCCGCACGCGCTCCTGCACCGGCGCGGGCCAGCCCTGCATTTTTTGATTTTGCCAGATCAGTCGGCCGTCGGGCGCGACGATGCAGATGCCCTCACCGACGGTGTTGAGCACCATCGACGCCTGCTGTCCGGCGAGCGCGCGCTCGAGCGGTAGGAAGTCGGCCGTGTTGCAATAGACGCCGGCGAAGTCCGCGGTGCGGAGTTTCTCGACGACGTCGGCGATGTCATGGACGTAGGTCAGCCGATAGCCGGCTTCGAGGAGTTCGGTCGCGTCCGGCGTGGACGGCGCGTCGTTGGTGTGGCGGGGAGGACCGTCGTTGCGTTGCTCGGGCGACAGTACCAGTATCTGCCGCGTCGGCGCGGCGCTGGTTTCGCCTGGGATTGTGGGCAGTGCCGGCAGTGCCATGGGCCGAGCGACGCCGTCGTGGGCGGTCCGATCTGGGAAAGGCGGTTGCGAGCGGTAACGGCCCGCCGCAGAAACGCCTCGTGCTTAGTGAATCGTAAAATCGTCCGTGCGGGGGTCAACTGAATTGCTGCGCAAGCGCCGTCATTTCTGCCTGTGTCCGCGCGGCCGATAAGCCGTCGAGCAGGTGGGCGACGTCCGCAGGGGTGTGCGCCGTGAAACGGTGGACCGGCCGCTCACCGCCGTCGGCACCGACCGCAACGTACAGCGAGGCCATGTCGTGGTAGGCCCCGATCGGACTCGTGCAGTCGCCATCAAGCCGACGCACGACTTCGCGCTCGATCTCGACGCTCTTGGCAGTAAGCGAATGATGGATGGCCGCGAGTAGTTCACGCACGTCATCACGATCCGCACGGCACTGCAGGGCGAGCGCTCCTTGGGCCGGGGCCGGCACCATCCGACGTGGTTCCAGGTGCGACACGTGCCACGACTCCGGACCTTCCACAAAGTCGTGTAAATTTCCGAGTCGTTTCAGCCCGGCACTCGCCAGCAGCACCGCATCGAGTTCGCCACTGGCGACTTTGCCGAGGCGCGTGTCGACGTTGCCACGCAGCGGCACGATCTCCAGCGGCACACGGTACACATCGCGGAACAAGGCCCGCCGACGCAACGAGCCCGTGCCGATCCTCAACGGGTTGGCATTGGCCGCATGCGGGAAGGTTAGACGATGGGTGAACGCATCGTCATCGCCCGCGATGACGAGGCAGTCCGACGGCTCGGCCCGCTTCGGCACTGCGGCGACCACCAACTCCGTCTGATCGACCAGCGGCATCGTCACCGGTACGTCCTTGTAGCTGTGCACCGCGAAGTCCGCCTCGCCAGCCAGCAACGCGAGCTCGACTTCCTTGGTGAACAGGCCCTTGCCGCCGATGTCGTGGAGCGGCTTGTCCTGCACTTTGTCACCGGTGCTTACGACGTGGACGAGTTCCACATCAAGCCCGTCGTGTGCCGCCATCAGTTGCTCGGCCACCTGCGTGCTCTGCGCAAGGGCAAGTCGGCTGGCGCGGGTGGCGAGACGCAAACGCATCGCACCACGGTACGCCCAAAAACTGTGTTGCGGAGTGACGTGGCTGCGCTCACATCTGAAGCGTTCGCCAAGCTGCGTTGCTCCGCAACGCGGTTCGACACGACTACCGTCGCGACATGCGTGTCTTCCTCACCGGTGGTAGCGGGTTCGTCGGGTCAGCCGCTCTGGACGAATTACTCGAGCGTGGCCACGAAGTGACCGCCCTGGTCCATCGCAGTGAGATCGAACGTGACGGCGTAACCTCGATCACAGGCGGACTGTTCGGCGCGGATCTGGCCGACGCCGTTGCCGGGCACGACGTGGTCATTCACCTTGTCGGCATCATCGAAGAGCACGGCGACCGGACCTTCGAGAAGATGCACCTCGAAGGCACGCAGCGCATCGTGGACGCCTCGATCGCGGCGGGCGTGTCGAGGTACGTCCACATGTCCGCGCTCGGCAGCCGCGCCGACGCCGTGAGCGAGTATCACAAGACCAAGTGGGCCGCCGAGATGTACATTCGCAAGCAGGCCGAGGCGCTGCGTTGGACGATTTTTCGTCCGTCGCTCATCCATGGGCCTCAGGGTGAGTTCACGCGGCAGCTCGCAGCGTGGTCGAAAGGGACCGCCGCACCGTGGTTCTTCATGCCGTACTTCGGCGCGGGGCTGATCGGTACCGGGCACAAGTATCGCGTCGCCCCGGTGTTCATCGACGACGTCGCGAAGGTCTTCGTCGACGCCGCCGAGACGCACGAGGTCGCCGGCAAGATCTACAACGTCTGCGGCACCGAACGGCTGACCTGGCCCGAGATGCACCGCACCGCCAGCGCGGCGATTCTCGGCAAGCCCAAGCGTGTCATCCCCGTGCCGGCGTGGTATGCCAAGCTCGTGGCCCGTATCACGCCGGCGTCGTGGATCCCGTTCAACCTCGCCCAGGTGCAGATGAGCCAGGAGGACAACACCGGGGACATCACCGAGCTCTGCAGCGATTTCGGGTTTCGTCCGCGACCGTTTACCGCAAGCTTTCAGGCGTATGCGCCAACGCTCTGATCGCGATAATGGGGTGCATGAGCGTAGCCAAAGTCATCGAGTTGAGTGCGACCAGCAAGAAGAGCTTCGACAACGCCGTCGAGAACGGCGTGAAGAAAGCGGCCGAGTCGATCCGCAACATCAAAGGCGTCTGGGTCAAGGAGATGTCCGCCGATGTCGAGGACGGCAAGATCTCCAGCTACCGCGTGAATATCCAACTCACGTTCGTGCTGGACGACTGAGCACTCACCGCTCGTACATCGCACGCACCCGGACCGCGTCGATTGCGTCGTCGCGGTAGATGCTGTGTTCGCCCACGAAGCCCTCCAAGCGAATGCGTTGCTCAGGCAGGAGGTCGCCGTCGAGCAGGTGCAACACGGCGGGCAACGCGTCCGGCCCCAACGCCGCGAGATCGGCCGAAGCAGCGTTACGTTCATCGCCACGCCGATCGAGCATGCGAGGCAGGATTGCCCGCACCTCCGCCAACAGCGGCGCCCCCGCCGACTTCTCTACCAAATCGCCGGGCAACGGACGCAGCGGATGCTGCGGCGCGTCGCTGAGCAAACCGAGCACCTCCCATGCCCAACGCTCCGTGTCGACGTCGGCCTGGGCAAGCAGCGCGGTCAGATCGGCACGGGCCGAACGGAGCATCACGTCACGAATCTGACGACGCTGACGCACGTTGACGGGAGCTTCGGTTGTAATCGCCGCGATCATGTTGCCGTGACGCTGCGAAATCACGTGCTGTTGCTCGGCATCGTCGACCTGCCGTTTGGCCGTGAGCGTGAACTGGCGGGTGTCGAGATGCAGGACGTGGATGTGCCACTTCCGCGGATCCCGCGTCGGCTGGGGGACGGCCTGCAGCTGGACCCACACCCCTTCCGCCTGGCGTCCCGTGATCCAGTGCCGACGGGCCCGCAACTGAAACGGCGTCTGCCCCTCACCAACGCTGACCAGCACGCGGCGGTTGTTTTTGAGCCGGTCGAGAAGTTCGTCGGACATCGCCGGGACGAGCCGCACCGACGAACCCCGCCGCTCGAACTGGACCAATTCGGACCAGGCAAGTGTCATCTGCGGCTCAACCCATTTGCCGTCGAGGAGCAAAAACCCCTGCGCCCGCATCTGTCGTGCGTTGTCACGAATCACCTCGCCCTGCGGGCCGATCTGGGCCACGAGCAAAGTGCACAACAACAACGAGGCAAGCATGCTCAAAGCTTAACAGCCTCGACTCGCCCCGCCGACCCAAAAGTCAGGCGCGGAGCTTGACCAGCGCGGAGCGCTCGATTTCACGGACACGATGTTTGCTCACGCCCAGCCGCTGGGCGAGTTGATCGAGCGTGGCCGCGTCATCGTCACGCAGGCCGTCGCAATCCCCGCAAACGCCGGCCCGGGCCATGAGCACGTCACGCTCGGTCGCATCGAGCCGGCCCAGAAGTTCGCGAACCTCATCGGCACGCTGAACGTCGAGGAAGCCGGCCGCCCGCGTGTCGGCCGGGTCGAGCGTGAACTCGTTCGTGTCGCGGCGGGTTGGTGCCTGCAACGCGGCGGCCTTGCTCTGCATCGCCGGCACGCTGCGGGCAAAACCCTTCATCAGCGCGAGCGTCGCATAGGTGCTGAACTTGTTCCCCTTGCTCACGTCGAAGCCCTCGACGGCCCGCATGAGCACGACGTTGCCGTCACTCACGAGTTCCATCAGATCGAGCGTCGGCCGAAGGTGCTTGCGGGCCACGCTGACGACGAGCCGAAGGTTCGCCTTAACGATCTGGTTCTTCACCGCCGTCGCACGTTTGGCTTCGGCTTTGAGCTTCTCCAAGTCGCGCCGGCTGGCGAGCATCGGGTCAAACCGCTTGCGTAGCTGCGTGAAGCGATAGCGATAAAAGTTGTACTGAAGGAACAACGCCCGCTCTCGGGCCGGCGTGAGCAGCGGCGTCCGGTAGAGGTCCGCCAAGTACGGCGGCAGATCGCGCGGCACACGCACCGGCTCGGCCTCAGCGGCAAGCGTCTCGGCCTTGACCAACGCCTCGATCGTCGCCTCCGCATCGTCGCCACGGAACAACTCATCGTCGATGAACTTCGCCTTGCGCTTGGCCAACCGGCGAGCTTCGGCGTCGACGATCACCCGGGCCACCATTGCCCGTGGCCGACGCAGCTTTCGCGCCATGGTTGCGACCGAAACCCCGCGCTTCGCGCCACGGAGTACGCGGCGCCGGTTGCGTTTGGAGATCGGCTTTCGACATACGAACACGCGGTCGTCCGGGTGTGCCTCGTCGTACCAACGCAGCACATGCAGCACCGCCATCGGCGAGCGGGGACGACCGGCCTTCATCGACTGCCGCGCGATCCGACGGCAGACTTCCTCCTCGATGCACGTCTTCGAAAGACGCCGGGCGTTGCGGACTACCGCGTCCATTTCCCGCGGCGTCATCGGCTGCGTCGCCGCCCCGTTGCCGTGGACATACCGCTCGATGCTGCTGAGCAGAAAGCCGACGCGTTTCTTGCCATCGGGGAAGAGGAACATCCGTGCGGCCAAGCCCTTGCGACGCCAGCGTTGGATGCTCTTGGTGGACACGTCGAATCGTGCCGCGGCGGCGTTGATGTCGAGTACCGGCTCACATTGGTCTGCCGCGATGAGGCCGGCGGTGTCGCTCACCGTTTCGATCAACAGACCGAGGTCGTGCTGCAGCGCGATACCGGTGAGAAGCGTCTGATTGGAGCCGGCCTTGGTGTGTTTCTCGTCGGACTTCCTGGGGTGGTAGCCGGTGATGCGGTAGATGACGAAGTCGGCCGGGTAGGCTTTGTCGGCGTCGATTTCGGCCAGAAGCTGCTCAGCCGCGGCGAGTTGCTCCAGCCGCCGAGCCACGGGCGTGAAGCCCATCGCACCGGCCAGCTCCGCAAGCTGGGGCAGTTTGAAGCGCGGCATGTTACGCGATTGTCGTCGAGACAGGGCCATCGTCAACCTCCCAGTTACCCCAAGCCACACATCGCAAACACCAGACACCTAGCCCGGCGGTACCCCCACCACTGGACACCGAGCGTGTGAACTTCGTTAGCATCAAACCGAGTATCGACGTTTTTCACGCGCCAGCGCTTGCTTGGACGCAAAGCGCCGGAGGCCTAACATGCAATTGCTGCGGGCGTAGTTCAGTGGCAGAACGTCAGCTTCCCAAGCTGAATGTCGTGGGTTCGACTCCCATCGCCCGCTCTTGCTGATGAAGGTTGACTGTCGCATCGGTCGCACTGGAAAGTTCGTTGATCTTCCGCACTCGCTGGGCTGACGTGCTACGTTGGCAAGATGCGTATGTGGAGATGTGCGGCGGCTTTGGCGATGTTTGGGGTTGGTGGAACGGCTCTCGCCGAGACCGACTACCTCCGCATTGCCAACTGGAACGTCAACAACCGGCCAAACGGCTCGGCTGACTTCGATGACCTTGTGACGGGGCTGAACTTCGCGGGGACGCTGGACCCGGCGGGGATCGGTGCGAGGCCTTTCGATCTGCTTGCGCTGGCCGAGACCGACACCAACAGCATCGGGCCGACCGTCGACGCCCTCACTTCGGCGTACGGGGGCAACTACGCGTCCGTGGTGAGCAGCTTCGACAACGCCGGCGATCGGACGGGATTCGTTTATGACACGGACCGACTGACGCTGCTCGACGTCACCGAGCTCAGCGGCGGGCCGTTCGCGCATAACCTCACCCGCGCGACCTTTCGCCCGGCCGACACCGATGGCGAGGTCGACTTCACCGCGTACGCCATTCACTTCAAGTCGGACGTGAATCCGGCTCAGACCCAGCAACGCCTGGACGAAGCACGCGCGGTCGCGGCCGACGCGCGATCGCTCGGTGGCGATGCGAACGTGCTGTACCTGGGCGACTTCAACTGGGTCGGTGCCGACGAGCGCGGGCCGGGGCAGGACAGTGCGTGGTGGACCCTCATCCGCGGCGGTGAGACGTTCACCGAAGCGGCCGCTTTCGATCCGCTGGGCTACCACCCAAGGTTTCGCGACAACCCGGACCTGCTCGCGGCCCACTCGCAGAATCCCTCCGCGTCCATGGACGACCGTTTCGACGCCCAGCTGTTCAGCACCGAACTGCGTGACGGCGACGGGCTGGAGTATGTGACCGACAGCTACTGCGTTGTCGGTAACAACGGGACCCACACGCTCAACGGCCACATCACCACCGGCACCGCAGGCGACCTCGCCATGCTCGAAGCACTGGCCTCGTTCAGCGACCACTTGCCGGTGTTCGCCGACTACGCCTATCCGGTGACGAACCAGCTGACGGTGCCCGAGCCAGCGGTCGTTGGCGTGTTGGTCCTTGGCGGCCTGTTCTTGCGGCGTCCTACGCTTCGTGCGTGACCGACGCGCCGACGTTTCGTGCCGACTTGCTCGCGTGGTACGACGTGCATCAGCGCACCTTGCCTTGGCGGAGCGAACGGCCGGACCCCTATCACGTTCTGGTCTCCGAAGCGATGCTGCAACAGACGCAGGTCGCGACGGTGATCGACTACTTCAACCGGTTCATCGCCGAGTTGCCGACGGTGGAAGCGTTGGCGGCGGCGGAGGAGCAGGTGGTGCTTCGGCTCTGGCAAGGGTTGGGCTACTACCGGCGCGCGCGGAACCTCCATGCGGCGGCACGAACGGTCGTGGACGAATTTGAAGGTCGGGTGCCGGATACGGTCGAGGCATTGCTCAAGCTGCCCGGCGTCGGCCGATACACCGCCGGCGCGATCGCGTCGATCGCACACGGAATTCCCGCGCCGATCGTCGATGGCAACGTGCAGCGTGTGCTGTGTCGGCTCGACGCCATCACCGACGATCCGCGGACCACCGTTATCCAAAAGCAACTCTGGGCGCGGGCCGAAGCACTGGTCCCCGACGAACGGGCTGGTGCGTTCAACAGTGCGCTGATGGAACTAGGTGCGACGGTCTGCACACCGGCCGCGCCGCGTTGCCTGATCTGTCCGGTCCGGGCATACTGCTCGGCCGAGCAACGACAGCTGACCGACGTCATTCCACCCACGAAGAAATCCGAGGCGACGCCGCTGGTCGAGCGCGACATGTACATAGTGACGCGCGACACCGGTGAGGTGCGCCTCGAGCAGCGCCCATCGGACGGACGCTGGGCGAACCTCTGGCAGTTCACGACAGTCCCACGCGGTGCCGCCCCGCCGCTGGCGCTGAAAAACATCCGCGCGATCAGCGAGGTTAAGCATGCGCTGACCCATCGCCGCTACCACTTTCGCGTGCTCAGCGCTGATGGCGACGGCGCTGTCGCGGGCGAGTGGGTGAAATGGGACGATCTGGACCGTTACCCGATGCCTAAGCCACACCTGCGGGCGCGATCGATCGTCGAGTCCGTTTGACCACGCTGTCGTTTGTCGCCCCGCTCGGCTACGGTTCGCATGTCCGACCATGAACACCCTCGACCGCTACGTTCTCGGCTCGTTCTTGAAGAACTACTTCATCAGCCTCTTCGTGCTGACCGGGCTGTACATCGTGCTGGACATGGTGTTCCAGTTCGATGAGTTCGCGATCGACGACTCCGGCGATGGGGTCATGGGTGCTGGCAGCGTCATCGGCGCGATCGCGTCGTTCTACTTTTTCAAGGCATTTCTGTTCTTCACGCAACTCGCGGCGGTCATCCCGGTCGTCGCGGCGGCGTTCACGCTGATGCGGATGTCGCGGTTCAACGAGATGACCGCCGTCCTCGCCGCAGGCGTGCCGCTACTTCGTGTCGCGGCACCGATCGCGCTCTCGGCGGTGGCGATGACGTTCGTCGTGCTAATCAACCACGAACTGGTCATCCCTCGGATGATCCCGCAGCTGCTCAAGGAACATGACCAAGCCGTACAGCAAACCAGCGAGACGATCCGCATCGAAGCCCTTCGGATCGGCGAGCCGGACGACAGCCCGTACGCCGGCGGCTCGACACTGCTGTATGCGGTTCTGTTCCGACCGGACGCGCCGCAACAGCCGGCCGTGATGGACGCGATGACGGTGCTGCGGCGCGACGCCGAGGACCGCCCCGCCGAGCTCATCACCGCAGACCGCGCGACCTGGGACGCCGACACCCAACAATGGCGACTCGTCAACGGCCGAGTGCGGACCGATCTTGATCCAAATCAGTCCTTCACCAACGCCGCGCTCGTCGCCAATGTCGACCTGAACATCGATCCCGAGTCGATCGAACTCCTGCAAAGCAAGGACTACATCGAACTGCTCCCGCTGTCGACGATCAGCCAGCTGCTCTCGCGGCCGCAGCAGGTCAAGCCGGCGGCGTTGCTCAAGGTCAAGCACTTTCGCCTCTCGGCCGTCGTGGCCAACGTGGTCTTGGTGCTGCTGGCGATCCCCTGCGTGCTGACGCGCGAACCGGGACAGTTGCGACGCTCGGCGTTTCGGTGCCTCGCACTGACAGGCGCGTGCATGGGCACGTTCTTCCTGTGCCAAATTCTCGCCGGCAATCCGCCGCAAGACCCGACATGGGCGAGCCGATGGCCGGCGTTGATGGCGTGGACTCCGGTGCTGATCTTCGCACCGATCGCGGTTGCCATGCTCGACCGGATCCGGACATAAGTGAAGCCCGCAAGCCGAGTGGGCTCACGGGCTTCGGGGGGTGGGGGTTCGTGGGGGTTCAGCCGCCCAAACTGTCGGCCGGGGTCTCGGCGTCCGCCATGCCGGTCTCGCCCTCAATCACGGTGTCAGGCCGGTTCCCGTACTCGTGCCAGCTTGCGTCGTACACGACAACGTTCTCGTAGCCCAAGTCCCGCAGTGCGAGGTACGGCAGCGACACACGCGTCGCCGTCTGGCAGTAGAGCACGATCGTCTTGTCCGCCGTTACGCCCCGGTCGGCGAACTGTTGACGAAGTATCTCGGCGTCGAGGACACGTTTGGCCTTGTCGAGGTGTTCCGCGTAATCCAGAAGCACCGCCCCGGGGATACGCCCGCCGCGGAGGTTGCCGCGCTTGGTGAGTTGGGCCGCGTCGCCGTTGAACTCCGCCTTGCTGCGGGTGTCGACGAACACGACTGCGTCGTCACCGAGGTGGGCCTGAACGTCGTCGAGGTTCCAGATCGCGTCCGGCTCGGCCCGGGTCGCAACGAACGTGCTCGTCGGCAGCACGGTCGGCTCCGTCTCTACGACGTACCCCGCCGACCGCCATTCATCCAAGCCGACGCCGTTGAAAAACACGACGTCTTCATGGCCGAGGATGTCGAGGATCATCGCCGGGATCGACCCGTCGCCCTTGCCGGCGTGATTGCCGTACACGACGACGGTGTGGTCATTGGCAATGCCGGCGGCGCTGAGTAGCTGTTCGTAACGGGCCACATCCACCTCGCCATCGGCGTCGCGGAAAAGGTACTGGCTGTCACCCGCACCAGGCTTGGCCTTGGCAGTCCGCCACTCTTTGCCGGGGAGGTTGATCGCGCCGGGGATGTGGCCGGCGGCGTACTCATCCGCCGACCGGACGTCGACGAACACCACGCCGTCCAGAGCGATCAAACCGGCGACATCATGGGCTGTCACGAACGACTTCCAGCCATGATCCTCCGATGCGACCGGTGAGGCATCACATCCCCCCGCCAGAGCTGGCACGGCGAGGACGGGTGAGAACGCTAGAACGGCTGCAAGAGCGAGGTTTTTCATGATTGGATTCCCTACAGGCCTGCAGAGCATACGAACCCAATCACACTCGCGTCAAGTATTCCTATCGGAAACAAGACTTTCAGCGTGCCGGCCCAGGAGCTTCGGGCTGAACCGGCCGTAAACCACGCTCGTGGCCAGCAGGAACAGCCCCAGCACGATGAACGACACCGTCCGCCAGCCGGCACTGACCGTAGCGAGATCGACGATGAACACCTTCACGCACGTCACCGCCAGCAGCACCAGGCCAAAGTGCCGCAGCCCGGTGATCGCCCGCCCCGAGCCGACGCCGAAGCCGGCCACGATCGTGCCGATCGCGAACACCGCCGACCACGCCGACAGCGCGACCTGGCTCGCAACCCCGGAGAAGCCCATCACCTGTGTGAATCGCCAGACCTCGCAACCACCGACGATCAGACCGACCATCAACGCCGCCAGGCCGAGCGGCGCTGCCGCCCGCGACATCGCCGCTCCCGTGGCCCGTCCCCGTGCGAGGTAAACCAACCAAACAAGCAAGCCCGCCATCACGACGACCGCCACTGCGGTCTCGAGATTGACCACCGGCATGCCCACACCCCAGCCGCGATCGAACAAGCGACTGGCGATCACGTCGATCAGCAGGAACTTCACCGCGATCACGACCGGCACAACGGCCGATGTGCCCAGCCAATGCCGACGCTCGCCCGGCTCGCGCACACGCCAAAGCACGACGCCGAACCACGCGAGCAGGCCAAGCCCACCAAGCAACGTGAACGCAAGCTGCCGGGTGTGCGACGGACCCGGTTGGAGCGTCCAGTCGGGCCGCCACGCTTCAACGACGCGGTCGGCCTCGATGCAGAGCCCGAGCACGACGAAGCCGATCAGCAAGGCCGCGCCGCCGAGCACCGCGCCCGGCGTGAGCGTACCACCACGCATCAGCCCGAGTACGCGGTTGCGGCGTACAACCACAACCCCGACCGCCGTGCCGGCGATGAGCGTGCCGAGCAACAGGATCGGGTTGAACACCGGCAGGTAGCCGAGTTGCGCGGAGGTCCAGCCATCGGAAAGTCGTTGAGCGAGCAGATCAACGCCGGCCCACTTTGCGGCAGCGATCGCGACCACGACGAGTGCCGTCACCAACGCCATCACGCGTGGCCGAACGATGTCGAGTGCCGCAAGCAACCACGCAATCACCAACAGCCCGGACGTCCCCGCCGCCGCCGGCAAACCCGAAACGCTCGCTGCGGCACCAACGAACGTGCCCGCCCCGACCAACCCTTGGCCGGCCCGGTCGAGCACGTCTTTGTCCAAATCATCCTCGGGCGCGGGGAACATCGTCACCAAGACGCCGATCGCCCAGCCGGTGAGCATCAACACCGCCGAGAGCAGCACCCATGTCGGCCAGTCGAGGGCGAAAAGGTTGAGGGCGATGTCGGTGCGGACCGGCGCCGGGCCGGTGTCGGTGATGCCGAGGATGACGTGAACCACCGCCGCCAGCCACGTCACCACTGCGGCAACCAACGCGATCACGCTAGGCAACCGCACGGCCACCACCGCAAAACCGACCGCCAACGCCGACCACACCAACACCACCGCCGGCCCGCCCAACGCGATCGGCACCGACGCGATGACCAACACCATCGCCAGCGATACGAAAATCTTCGCCACCAACGCCAACGCCGGCGAGCGCCGCAACGCCACGCACGCCCCCGCCAAAACCGCCGCATAGCCGAGCAACCAACCCGCCGATACCACGCTCACCTCGAACCGCACCACCGTAACCAAGGACAAGCCGCCGACCACGAGCGTGGAAAGTGTCGCCGACTGTTGCGCGAAGAGGAGCCGCCCCGCCGTCGACGAATCCCGTGCTCGCCATGCCGACGCTGCTTGCTCGGCCAGCAACAACGCTGCGTTGGCCAGCGCGAACGCGAAAACGGTCGGCATCTGTTTGCCGGTAAGCGTGAGTGCGAGAAACCACAACGCGGTCGTCGCCAGCACGAACCAGCGCACGCACCACCACTTTGACGCGTTACCCCACACGGACAACGCCAATCCGATCACCAGCAACATGAGCAGGTGCGCGAGCAGCGGTACGAGCGAATCCACCTCGCCGCCGAGGATGAGCGGCGTGAGATGACCGCCGAGCAACGCGACGATGGCGATCGACACCAGCCGCCCCCGCGCGGCCACGCCCGCGCCGATCAGCGCGGTCCCGGCCATGAGCACGAACGCGGTGGTCTGGCTGTAAACGTCGAGAAAGCCATAACCGGTGTAGCTGACGACGAACAGCAGCGCGATCCCCGCCGCGAACAACCCTACCGCCGAGAGGACGTTGACTTTGCGGTAAACCCATTCGCCCGCGCCGATCAAGCCGAACCCGGCCAATGCCAACAGCACCATCCGTAACTCCGGCGGCGTTTTGCCAAACCAGCCAGCGTCGTGTGCGAACTTCACACCCATCGCCGCGCCGACGACCACCACCAACGCACCGATCCACCCCGCAAGCTTCAGACCGATCGTCTGCTCGAGTGTCCCGCCATCAACCGGTGCGCGCGGCGGTGCCGGCGGCTCGTAGGACAACGGCGACATGCGAAATGGCTCTGCGTTCGTAGCCGGACGTTGTGGAGGCTGCGGCGGTAATGGCGGCGTTGCCAGCGGCGGCGGTTCGGCCGCGACCGGAGCCAAGGCAACCGGTTCGTCGACAACCTCGTCGTCCGACATCACCGGCGGTTCATCGGCCTTGATCGGCTCAACGAGGGCGGGCTCCTCCGAGTCGACGGGCTCGCCCGACTCCAGCACCTCCACCCGACGCTCCAACTCGGCGAGGCGCTTGAGCAAGCGGCCCACGACCAACGCCGACGGCTCACCCGCGCTGTCCGGTTCATCCCGCATTCCCGCGAGACTACTGCACGACCACGCCGCGGAACACCTCGACCGCAGGACCCGTCATCAACACCGGGCCGCCCTGCTGCCATTCGAGGACCAGTTCCCCGCCGGGCACCTCGGCGGTGATACGGTCGCCGGTGAGCCCCGCGAGCTTGCCAGCGACGCACACCGCGCACGCCCCGGTCCCGCACGCCAAAGTCGGTCCGCTACCCCGTTCCCAATGCAACACCCGCAAACGATCGCGGCCGAGTACCTGAACGAAGTGTGCATTGATGCCGTTGGTGAAGCGCGGATCAGTCGCCAGCGCCGGCCCCTCGCGCGGCAGGTCGACCGCGTCGAGATCGTCGACGAACTTCACCGCGTGCGGGTTGCCCATGCTCACCAGCGTCAGCCCGTCGATCTCGGCGTCCGCGCCGTTGTGCTCAGCTCCGACGCGTGGCTCGCCCATGTCCACCGTCGCGCCCACCGCCGCCCCATCGTCGAACGCCAACTCGATCGGCCGCAGGCCGGCGGGCGTCTCGACGTTGACCGTCGCCACGCCGGGCCGGACGTCGTCATGGAACAGCTTGGCGACGCAGCGGATGCCGTTGCCGCACATCTCGCCTTCGGAGCCGTCGATGTTGAACATTCGCATCCGACAGTCCGCGTCGCCCTCCGGCGGGAGCATCAGGATCAGCCCGTCGCCGCCGATGCCGGTGTGACGGTCGCTGAACCGCTTGGCAAACGCGACGGGGTCGGCCACGTCATGCTCGAAGCCGTTGACGTAGATGTAGTCGTTGCCGCAGCCGTGCATTTTGATGAACGGGATTTGTGTCATCGGGCCAAGCGTATGTCCGATAAGGCGTTGGTGCAGACGCTCGACACATCCGCCGCCACCCGTGCGGCTGCCGCGAACTACTCGGCGAACCGCGCGGCGCTGGCCGACCATCAGCCGGACCTCGTGCTTGGTGAGATGCCCCGGCGTGACTGGGCGTTGGCCCGCGACGGGTCGCTGAACTGCCGCATCGACGGCCGCTGGCTCGCCGGGTGCAGCGTCCCGGCCGACGCGGCGAAGTTGCAGTTCGACCGCCTCGAACACGGCAAACCGTTCGTCGGGCTGCCCGACCCGCTCACCGCCCACCACGTCGCCGCCGCCCTCACCACGCTCAAGCCGGGCGAGGCGATCTTCGCCCACTTCCCCGACAACGATGCGCTCGACACCGCGCTGTGCATGGTCGACTTCGCCGCAGACCTGCGCGGCGGTCGGCTTTGGCTCGCGACCGGGGCGGATTGGATCGACCAACTCGAACGCATCGGCACCGACCACCCCGGCCTGCCCGTGCTCGGCGAGTTCATCCGTCAGCCGCAGCACGGCGACCGGTTCTACGAGGACGTCGTCGCGGAGGTGTCGCCGGTCGTGCGGCGCATCGCCGAGCGGTCGGCAGCCCTGGTCGCGGAGCGGCGAACAAACGCCGAGCGGGATGGGATCGTGGTAATCGCCGGCACCGCCTGGCGGACGGAGGACGACGCCGGACACACATTGGCTGCCGCAATTCCCGGCACGCACGTCGATCCCGACCAACCAAACCAGGCATCGCGGATCGCCGTGCAGCTTGCGACCGCCGACGCCGAGTCGATCGTCGCGGCCAACCTCTACCGCACCGACATCCCAGAGGCCGCGGAAGCCAACCAAGGCTGGCTGACCTGGCACACGCGCGGGCCGATCCGGCCAAGGGTTAATCCGATCGACCGCCTATTGGTAGCCGACTCGGCCGACCTCGACGCCGCCCGCGACGCCGGCTGGGACAATGCCGCCGTCGCGGGCTGGCCGTCGCTCGGCCTGCCCGCCCCGACCGGGCGACGCGTCGCCCTGCTCGCCGACGTCTCCGTCACCGACGAGATGCCCGACGAAGTCGAACGCTATAGCGGCCAACGACCGCTCTGGGAAGCCGTTGCCCACTACCTCGACGCCGACCCGTTCGCGACGGACGGCGATCCGTTCGGCTTTGTCGATCGCCTGGCAACACGGATCGGCGTGCAGCGGTTCGCGCGGGAACTGCTCGTGGAGACCTGGGTAATGCCACGCGTGCTGCGGGGCGTGGTCGGGACACTGCGCGGGGCCGGGATCGATGTGCGAGTGATCGCACCCGAGTCGCGGGACGAGTGGATCGCCGAAGCTTCGGCGGCCGCAGTGCTGCTCGACCCCTCGCCGACGCCACGCCGATCGCAGCTGCATGCGACGGCTCGCCCCGTTCTAGCATGCACTGCCGCCCGGGCCGGCGACCTGATCGCGAGCGCCCAGCGTCTGCTCAAATCCACTCCGCCTGAATCCGCCGAACCGCACCTCTCGGCCGAACTGGTGCGGCAAACCCTCGCCGGCCGATAACAGCCTGAGCCGCCGCACCCCGCGGCCCCCACTTCACCGCAGGAGACTCCATCCATGTCGTCGCTTATCGAACTCGTCGAGCAGGTCAACCGTGGCGAACCGATCGAGCCGAGCGCGCTCGACGTGTATCACGAATCGTCCAACAGTGCCGAGAAGTTCCTCGCGCACCACGCCGCCGCCCAGCTCGGCTTGCGTCGCAGCCAACAGCACATCCTGCAAGCCCTCGAAGCGATCGACTACGCCGACCAGAAGGTGCTTGGCCAGTTCCTCTCGGTCTGCGGCTTCCTCGGCATGAGCGACATGCGGTGCGGGCCGGTGGTGAAGTTCGGCTCCTCGGCGATCAACCGCCGCGAGTACGCGTTGGGCATTGAGGCAATCGGCAACGGGCTGCGTGACGACCTGGCCAGCGGCGGCGAGTGGGCCCGCGACCGGACCAACGCGACGGCCGCCGCGTGGGAGTACGACCGCGCCGCCGAGGGCATCGGCTGGACCACCGACGCCGACATCCACTGGAACAACCGCCTCACGCGCATCGCCTACATCACCAGCCAGATCGCCGACGACGACCCGGCCACGCAGACGGCGCTGGCGTTCGCCCGCAACGCCGACACTCAGCGGTTCAAGATTTTCGCCTACGGCACCGAGGCCGGCGTGCGGCGTGAAGGCGAGCAGTTCAAATCCGAAAAGCCCCAGCCCAGCAGCAACCGCCGCGGGCTCAAGAGCATCGACGCCTTCGACCGGGCCAAGGTCCGCACCTGGCTCGCCCCGACCGACGGCGACGCGCAAGCCGCAGCGCAGGCCCTCGCCGAACAACTCATCGCCGATCAGATCGATGTCGTGCTCATCGACGCGGATCTGGGCGACCCGATCGCGGCGCTGATCAGCAGCTGGAACGTGGCCCGCGTGAAGATCAACATCGCCCGCCGGGCCCCGCTCTACACCAAGGGCATCGACGGCGTGGCGTATTTCGACGCGGTCGGCTTCGAGCAGGACAAGAGCTTCTGGAGCGAACGCGAGATCGAAGCGTGCCACATCCTCGAAG
This sequence comes from Planctomycetota bacterium, assembly GCA_039182125.1. Classification (NCBI taxonomy): domain Bacteria; kingdom Pseudomonadati; phylum Planctomycetota; species Planctomycetota bacterium. Next base: position 495 of record JBCDCH010000049.1, on the reverse strand, counting down.
GCATCGACCCGCAAGCGACCAAGTCAACCGCACCGAGCCGATCGACCTACGGCATCCCCGAATCGGCGACCGTGCTCGCCACCGCGATCGACGATCCGTCGACGATCTCCGAGCCGTTCGTCGAGTCCGTCATCGACGTGCTGCGAGCGCATCCGCACGCGGTGTTCCTGCTGATCGGTGGTGGCGATTTCGGCTGGCAGAAGAAGCGGTTCGAAGCCGCCGGCGTAGCCAAGCGTGTCGGCTACACCGGCAAACGCCGCGACCTGCCCGGCTTCCTGAAGATCGCCGACGTGTACCTCGCGGAGTTCCCCAGCGCGTCGGCGACGGGCGTGCTGCAGGCGATGAGCGTGGAGAAGCCGGTCGTGGCGTTGCAATGGGGCGACAGCCCCGAACACTCGACGGCGGCGGCGCTGGTCGGGTCCGAGGCGACGATCAACGGCCGGGACACCGCCGCGTACATCGAGCGCGTCTGCAAGTTCATCCGCGACACAGGCT
>JBCDCH010000048.1 GCA_039182125.1 Planctomycetota bacterium | reverse complement strand
GGGCGTTGTGGGGCCGCCGGCGGTTTATGCGGGCTCCCCCGGCCCCCCACCCCCAGGGTCGGGCCTCGTGATGGACGCCGACGACGTGTCGGTCGATCCGCGCACGATCGTTGCTTGGTCGCGTGGGCTGGTCGTTTTCTGGGCGTTGCTCCTCTCGCTCGTTGCGTGGCTCATTGGCATTTACCAGGACAAGTTCGAACTGCCGATCCTCGTGGTCGCTTTGGGCTTGGCGAGCATGGTGCAGGGCGGGCTGTTCGCGGCGTTTCTGCTGGCGTGGCTGCCGTTGAACATCAACGGCCGCGGGCTCGTATGGGCCGCGCCGCTGTCGTTGCTGTGCGTGGCGTCGCTGCGATTTCAGGAGCCGTGGGCCAACGTGACGATGTGGGTCGCGTCGGGCATCCTGCTGGCGACTTGGATCGGGACGAGCTTCACCGATCCGTGGCGACGGAACGTTCGGCTGCTCAAGACGCCGATCCTGGTCGCGGGCTGTGCGGTGCTCATGCTCATCAGCTACTTCGGCAACTTCGCCGGCGAAGCGCTCGCGTGGCCGTGGTGGGCACTCGTCGGCGGCATCGTGGCGTTCGTGTGGGGATACCTGCTTGCGGATAAGCGCATCGAGGAAGCGCGTGGGTTCCCGGTGGAACCGATCGCTCCTTGATTCGTAGCCGGGCTCATTCATTCGCGGAAGTCGGTCGGATCTTCACCGGCGTCCAAGACAGCATCGGTTGTTGGCAGCAGTGATAGATCGCCGTCCGCCGGCTTACAGTACTTTTCGCACAACACGTCAAGCCGACGGTTCGCTTCACGCAATCGCTCGATCGGCAAACTCGCGAGTGCGTCGATCGCGCGGTGCTGAAGTTCTTCCTGGTGACAAACCAACAACAGATCGACGCCGGCCATCGCTGCGGTGGTGATGGTGTTCTCGAAATCGAACCGGCCGAAGAGCGCTTCCATCTCAAAGTCATCGCTGATGATGGCACCGTCAAACCCGAGGTCGTTTCGCAGTAGGTCCAGCACGGGCTTGCTCATGGTGCCGGGCTTGTCGTCGAGCGCTGCGAAAACGATGTGGGCCGTCATCATCGAAGCGACCTCGTCGGCAACGGCGGCGAAGGGGACAAGCTCGACTTCACGCAGACGCGACAGGTCATGCGACAAGTAGGGTAAATCGTGGTGCGAGTCTTGTGCCGTGTCGCCGTGACCGGGGAAGTGCTTACCACAGGCGGCGACGTGTCGTTGCATCCCGCGGACCAGCGCGAGACCGAGTTCCGCGACGTGTTGCGGATCGCGGCCGAGGCTGCGGTCGGCGATGACGGGATTGGCCGGGTTCGTGTCGACGTCGAGGACTGGGGCGAAGTTCAGATCGAACCCCACCGCCCGACATTCCCGGCCGAGCGTTTCGCCGACTTCCTCGGCGTGCTGGACGTCACGAATCTCCCTCATTGCCGGCACCTGCGTGAAGCCACGCTTGAGCCGGCGCACTCGGCCGCCTTCCTGATCGACACACGTCAGCAAAGGACGATCGCCGGCGTGCTCCTTCAGTGCCGCGTTGAGCCGCAGCACCTGCTCGGGGGACTGCACGTTTCCCTCGAAGAGCACAACGCCGCCGACGCCACGATCGATGAGCCGGCGGATCCAGTCGCTGGGCTCGTGCCCCTCGAAGCCGACGCAAAGCATCCGGGCGGCGAGACGCTGTTGTTCGTTCATGAGACTTTCTGGACCCCGTGTACGTCGAGGTGGTAGACGCCGATGATCCGGCCGGATTCGTCGTGCTCGACCTCGACGCGTAGGGTGCCGATGACTTCGATGAAATCGCCCTGGCCGTACAGCCGGACTTCCATGTCGTCTGGAACATCGGCCTGCACGAAGTGTTGAATCTGCGGCTCGCCGACGAAGCAGCAATCGACGATGGAGTACACCAACTCGAAGTCGGGCACCGGCCCGCGGATCTGGTCCGGTGCCCACATCTGCCCGATCAAAATCACCGTCTGCCCGTCCAGTTCGCGGAAGCGCTGGGGGACGTCGTCGACGGTGCCGGCTTGCTGGTCGAACGGGAAGGTCGACATCTCCTTGAGCGAGACCTTGAACCCGGTGTCTGTTTGGCGAATCCCGCCGGTGCGCGTCGCGTCATAGGCGACGTAGCCGAGCAGCCCAATCGGCAGGATCAACAGTGCGGCGAACAGAACGATGCGGGAAGTCATGGCGTCTGACAGTCTAGCACATCACTCGCTCGAAAGGTGATCGGCAACGGGTGTGCGATAGGCGGCGAGTGCGGGGACGATGCCGGCGATCGCGGCAAGCGCGACGACGCCCAGCACGAAGCCAATCTCGCCGCCCGAGACGGTCCATGCGTCGATGCCCCTGCCGAACGCGCTCGTGATCGCGACGTCTGCCGTTGCAGCAAGGCTTTTCCCGAGCACCAGCCCGATCGACGCGCCGATCAGACCGATCAACGTCGCTTCGACGCAGAGAATCGCCAGCACCTTGCCACGCGTCGCCCCCAAGGCTCGAAGGATCGCGACCTCACGCCGGCGGGCAACGACGCTGTTGTAGATCGAAACGAGGATCGAGATGCCGGCGACGAGCACGACAAGCACCGACACACCGAAGAGCACCCAACCGGGCGCGGTGAGGATTTCGTCGAAGAGCCGTTTCATCTCCACGCCGGGGAATGCGGCGGTGGCGAGTTCGCCATTGTTGGTTCGCCAAGCGATGCGAAGCGCGTCGGTGCCGGAAGCCGAGACAAAGGCGGCGTTGACCTTCCACACCGACTCTGGCACGAGCAGTTCGAAGGTGCCATCGCTGCGCGGGTGGTAGGTCGCCGGGTGGTCGTGTCCTTCATGGCCGGCGGAGTGTACCCCGTGGTCATGCGTGCCGTGATCATGGCCCGCATGGTCGTGGTCTTGATCGGCTTGGTCGTCGTTTGAGCCATCGCCGATCATGCGCGCCTGCTCGGCCAGAGCTTTGCCGTGATCGGGGACGGCGAAGAAGCTCTTGAGCGAGATGTAGATTTTGCGGTCGAAGACGGTACCGGTTTCGGACGCGATGCCGACAACGGTCCAGGTTTCGTCGTGGGCGTGGGCCTCGGGATTCTCACCGCCGCCGTGGGTGGGCTGGAAGGTGTCGCCGATGGCCATGGGCACGTCGCTACCGATGACGGCTTCGAACTTCTCGGGATGAAACGAGCTGCCCTCGGCGACAAACATCGGCTTGCCGGCGACCGGTTCGAAGCCGAAGAAAAAGTCCGGCTCGGCCGCGATGACCCGTCGGCCCTGGAAGGTGTCGCCATATGCGATGGGCGTGACCATCTGCGCCAGGCCGTCCTCACGCAGTCGACGCACCGCTTCCCAGCGCATGGTGCTCGTGGGATTGCCGAGGCCGAACGCGTTGTTGAGCACGATCGAGAGCGGGTCACCCTTGGGGCCGACCACCACGGTGTAGCCGAAGTCGGCTTGGCCGAAAAGCTTGTCGCCCTCGCGCTGCAGGATGAGCACCCCGATCGCAAGCGCAACGCCGAGCACGACGCTCAGGATGGTGAGCGTCGTCGAGAGCGTGCGTTGGCGCATTTGTTTAAGAACGAGCTGGAGCAGGTTCATGCCGCCGTCTTTCGGTTGAGCGTCGCGAGATCAATCGTTCGGGGCAGCTTGGCGGCGAGGTCGTGGTCGTGGGTCACCAGCAGCAATGTCGCGCCGGCGTCGTCGCAAAGCTTGCGAATGAGCGCGAGCACGGCCGACGCGTTGCCCGGATCGAGCGCGCCGGTCGGCTCGTCGGCGAGCACGACCTTCGGGCGATTGGCCAGGGCCCGCGCGACGGCGACGCGCTGGCGTTGGCCGACCGAAAGCTGGCCCGGCTTGTACCGCATTCGGTCGCCGAGACCGACCCGCTCAAGCAGCGACGTCGCCCAGCCCCGGTCAGCCGACTTGCCGGTGAAGCTCATGCCGAGCAAGACGTTTTCCAGCGCGGTGAAAGCGGGCAGCAGGTGGTGTGTCTGGAACACGTACCCGAGATTCGCGCCACGATGGCGATCGCGTTCGGCTTCGCCGAGGCTCGCAAGATCGGCACCAGCGAGGGTGACGCTGCCGCTGTCGGCCGGAACGATGCCGGCGAGGATATGCAGGAGTGTCGTCTTGCCGGTGCCGCTGCCGCCGATGAGCGCGACCTGCTCGCCATCGGCGAGCGTCAACTCCGGCACGTCGAGGACGCTGACACTGCCGCCGCCCGGCTGCGGATAGGACTTGCGGAGGTTTCGGACATCCACGGACATGCGTTCAACGATAGCAACCATGTCAAGCGCACCGCATGTCCACCGCATTGGAGATCCGAGCGATCCCAGGCTCGATCCTTGGCGTGACGTGTTCGGCGGGGCGGACGGGCGGACGGTGCATGTTGACAAGGGTTTGCGACAGCGCGGTTACTTCGTCGCCGAGGGCGACACGGTCGTGCGGCGTCTGCTGCAGAGCGATTTCGACGTGCGTGCGGTGTTGGCGAAGCCGAAGAAGGTCGAAGCGTTGAGCGACGTCTTACGCGGGGAAGTGTTCGAAGCGTCGCAAGCCAACATGCGGGTCATCACCGGCTACGACTTTCATCGCGGCGCGCTGGCGGTGGGGCGGGCAACATTGCAGCCGGTCCCGGCGACGCTCGGCGGTTGGGTTGTCGCGCTTTCAGGGATCAACGACCCGGAGAATCTCGGCGCATTGATCCGCATCGCGGCGGCGTTCGGATGCACCGCCGTCGTGCTTGACGGCGGGTGCCACGACCCGTTCTACCGCCGGGTGATCCGTGTGAGCATGGGGCACATCTTCCGCATGCCAGTTTACGAGGTGGCAGACTTACCGGCGTGGATCGCGGCGCAGACGTCGCCGACGTTCGCCGCCGATTTGCACGCTGACGCGGTCGAACTGCGGACGGTTGAGCCGACGGAAGCCGGCGTGATCGTCCTCGGCAGCGAGTTCGCCGGGGTCCCCGAGGGCGTCGCCGCGGCGTGTGACTACCACGTGATGATCCCCATGGCCGGTGGCGTTGATTCGCTCAACGTCAGTATCGCCGGCGCGGTGTTCTTGCATTGGCTCAGGGGTTCGGCCGCGTAGCGTGTAATGCGGCTCCCCCGTGGGTGCGGGTTAGTAGAAGAACACCTTCACGCGTCCGCCGGTGACGGATTCGTCGAGGCTGGTGACGGCGACGGTGCCGGCGGTGTTGCGGTCGATGTGAATCTCGCGTCCGCCTGTGGCGAGCGGGTCGGCGTAGTCCCAGGTGCCGCCGGCGTTCTGCGTGACTCGCTTCAAGAGGTTGTTCTTGGAGTCGAAGTAGAAGATGTCCGGGCGGTTGTTGACGACCTGCAGGCTCGAGTACAGGCCGACTTTTTTGCTGGAGCCGACGCCGTCGAGCTGGACGGCGTTCCATGTGCCGAAGCCGTTGGAGATCGGCGGCTTGGTGCGGGCGGCGTACTTCAGCGAGGTGTCGGGTACGCTGGAGTAGTATGACACGACCGGCTGCCATTTGTCGCCAAGCACGGCGTTGTCGAAGCCGCTGCCGCTGTCGACGAAGTCAAGCGAGAGGTAGCCGCCGGCGATCGTGAGGTCATCGTCGATGACTTCGGTTCGGAAGGAACCACCGTAGAAGTAGCCCCATTTGTAAGTGCCGTTGCGGGTGTCCTCGTAGCCGATGACGTAGCGCGAGTTGAGGTCGGTGCGGTTGGGGTCGAGTCGGATTTGGCTGAATCGGCCGGTGTCCTTATCACTGCCGGCACCGTCCATCGTTTCGATGTCCCACAGCTCATCACCCTGCTGGGCGGCGACGCGGAGCTCGCCCTTGGTGTTGTGGTAGTAGCCAATGAGTGCCGCGTTGGAGCTGCGTGTAAACGTCAGCGACGGGTACAGCCCGACCGACTGCTTGCTGTCGACCGTTTGCACTTGGAACGAGTCGGTGAACGGCGACATGTATGCGTACTTCAGGTCACCGGCATTGCCGTCGAAGTAAGCGACGGCGGGGCGGTCGAGGTTGTCGAGTTCGAGGTCCGGGTATTGGCCGGCGAAGTCGGAGGAGCCGTCGATAGTGACCGGGCTGGACCAGTCGCCGGTGATCGGGTCGCGGACGGTGTACTTGAGGCCGGTCGAGCCGGTGTCGCCGCCGCGGTCGAGGAAGACCTTGTGGAGCCGGCCGTCGGGGCCGAAGACGATGTCGTTGTGGCCGCCGTTGATGTTGGCGTCGGCATCGGGGGTGTACAGGTCCGGGGGGGTGAAGGTGATGTCCTGATCGAAAACGCCGTCGCGTCGGAGGCGGAGTTGGAACGGGTTGTTCGCGTTCGGCCCGGCACCGACGGCCTCGATCGTCACATCCGGCGTCGCCTGAGCGTCGTACACCTGCACCAACGTCACAAACACGGCCTCGGAACCACTTTGGCGGATGCTGTACTTCCGAGCGTCGGCTGTGAAGTCCGGTTCATTGATGTCAGTGACGAAGACGCCGGAGTTGGTTTCGTGTGTTTGACCGGTCATGTCCATTGACCAGATGCGGACGTTCTTCCCCCCATCGGTCCAACGGCTCTTCGCTTGCTGCCCGCCACCATCGCTGGACCATGCGGTCAGTCGAGCGTCGCCGGAGCCGCTGCCGGGCATCGTGTAGTTGACCTCAAAGTCGTTAGTGCTGGTGGATTGGGCGTAGTCGACGATGATGAACGTGCCGTCCTTGTCGTACCAGACGGTCCGCCCGACCGTTGGGCTGCCAACCAGGTGGGCGTATGCCTGATGTGATGCACTCACCTGTACGAACCCGGGCTGGTCGGTGAACTCGTACACGCCGAGGTTGCCGTCGGATTGGGACTTCTCATACGCGCCGTGGTTGGTGCCGTCGACGACGATGGTGTTGTGCCGGGCGGTGGAGATGGCGTGAGCGCGGGTGTCGTATTCCGGGTCGGCGGTGTCGGTGATGTACTTGAACGGACCCGGATCGGCGATGAGCGCACGATCCTCGCCGAAGATCTCGAGGTTGAGCAGGTCGTAGTGCCCATGGACGCCGCCCTTGGGGCCGGCGTCGAAGACGGTCTGCACTTCCTCGGCGGCGTCGCGGAAGATGTAGTTGCCGCTGTCGGGCAGAGAGGTGACCTGCCCGCGATCGCCGAAGACGCCAGACGCCGGCAGGGAGGTAAAGTCCCCGACCGCGGTCGGCCCGAAGAGCCAGACGTCGCGCAACCGCGGCTTGGCGAGCGGGATGTCGCTGAAATTGGTCAGCGTGTCGCCGTTCTCCAGACCCGACGGGTTGGTGCCGAACTGGGCCCGCTTGACCGTGATCGTGTTGCCGCTGACGTCGGTCACGAGCATCGCTTCGTTGAAGCCCTGTTCCTGAACGATATCGCCGGCGTTGTACTCGGACGCGTCGGCGACGACGAAGGTGGTGGTCGTGGTGCCGTTGCCGCTGTCGACGCTGGTGATGGTGGTGGTCGAGACGTCGGTGTTGCCGAAAGCGAGGGCGCTACGCAGGAAGATGTTGACCGAGGAGGTGCGGTAGGTGTCGCCGAGTGCCGGACGCTTGCCGTCGGGGGTGAGGAACTGGACGTAGGTGTCGGCAGCGTTTTCGAGCTTGGTCAGGCGACCACCGGCCCACTCGGCCGCGTCGCCGTTGGCCACGTCCAGCAGGTAGGAGTCAATCAGGTCTTCCACCACACCTGCGGCATAGCCGGGCGATTGCTCGACGTGCGAGCCGTCGTCGTAAAGCTGGGCGTCCATCGAGGCGAAGAGCAACTGGCGGCCGACGTCTTTCCAATCGCTCGCACCCGCGAACTCCGGGAACGCCTGGCCCAGGTGCTGCAGCGTCTTGGCCAGTGTCAGGTCGCGGTTGGAGTCGACCTCGCCGGAGTCGAGCGCCGCCTGGGCATTGGTCAAGAGAAACTCACCCGCCTCGTTGAGCTTCACGAGCATCAGCGTGTTCGCGTCGCCTTCCCAGCCCGCGTCGCCCAACGCGGTGAAGTACGCCCACTGCCAATACTCCGTGCGGATCGATGTGTCGAGCAGCCAGCCCTGCTGATCGATTTCGCTCCAGAAGCTGGGCGTGTCGGCCGACGTGTACTGCTGGCTCCACGACGCAAGCTGGTACTCGAGATCGTTGAGATACTTCGGATCGCCATCGAGCCGGGCAGCCGTGGCGAGCTCGGGCCACCAGTTGTGCCGGTTGAGCGTGTGGAGGAAGTCGGGGTGGGTCGCGCCGCTGGTGGAGTTCCAGTCGATCGCGTTGGACTTGTTGACGGTGTAGTCCGCGACGTTTTCGATCTCGGGGAACATCCGATCGTCGACGACGTCGTCGGCGTTACCGACGTCGCCGGTGTAGCTGATGCCGTTGGCCGGGTTGGTCGCGAAAGCGGCGTACGTCGCGATGTCGGTCGAGTCGAAGAACCAGTTGCTCAGCGGCTGGCTCTCGGAATAGGCCAGCAATGTCGCGTCGAAGCCGGCGAGGTCGTTGCTGTCGAGCTCGGCCTGCAGCGCGTTACGCGTCGTGGCGTTCATGACCGTCAGGTCATTGAGAAGCGCTTGCCGGATCGGCTTGTCGAGCACGTCGAAAGCCTCGGGCGTCGACGGCGTCGCCGAGAGCAGTCGGCGTGACTCGAGTTGGGTCAGTTCGAACACGGGCACGGCTGATACATCGGATTTGCGCATGGTGTTTGGGACCGGCAGGCACGCCGGGGCGGCCAAACATTCGGTACGACGGCGAGGACTGACAAGTTTGGAGGGATTATGAGACCGAACTGTCGCCACCACCAGCGTTGACGTCACTATCGGACGTCACGGTAGAGGTGCATGAGGGCATCAACGTGGCGGTCAAACGAAAGGCTGTCGCGTGCGGCAAGGCAGCGAGCGCGCCAGCCGGCGCGATCCGCGATGACTTCTCGCAGCGCTTCGCGCCAAGCGATCGGGTTGTCCTCACGAACAACCCTCCCGGTCGCGCCATCGACGACCATCTCGGTTGCCCCGGCCGTGTGGTAGAGCACGACGGGATTGCCCATCGCGATCGACTCGAGCACGACCAGGCCGAACGGTTCATCGAGCGTCGGCAGAATCAACGCGTCCGCCGCGGCGTGGGCTGGAAGCGCGTCGGGCAGCGCTCCAACGAAGTGCACCTGACCAAAGTGTCGTTCGTAGCCGGTCGGGCTGTCACGGCCGACCACGAGCAGGTGATGTTTGCCGAGCCGAAGCGCGTCGATCGCCACATCCAACCGCTTCCGTCGGAAGTTCTGGCTGATGAAGAGCACGAGCGGCGCGCCCGCTGGGATGCCGTAGTCGGTGCGGAACTTCTCGCGCACGGCGGGTCGATTGGTCGGGTCGAAGTGATCAAGGTCGACGCCGTGGTGAATGACATGCAGCCGATGGTCGATTGTCGGGTATGCCTGCTTCGCATCGGCTGCTTGGCGTCGAGACAGGCACGCGATGAGCGGTCGGCCGGTGATTAGCTTTGCCTCGGTCTGACGCACGACGCGACGCTTGAGGTTGAGGCGATTGGCGAAGCGACGCAGCGGACCACCGCAGTCGTAGAGCGTGGGGACAAAGCCGCTGTGCGGCGTGTAGACATCGGCATGCGCAACCGGCTGCATCGCATGAACGACCGAATCGGGCACCGTTGCTTTGGCGAACTGTTCGTACTGCAACGCACGTACATCGACACTGCAGACGCGAGCCGTCATCCGCTCGCCCGGCCAATCGTGAGCAAACCGTGTTGCTAGCGTTGTCACCTTTTCGCCTCGTGCGATCAGCGCTTCTGCCAGGTCGTGCGTGTACCGCTCCATGCCGCCGCGGCGTTTGTCGGCGGTGAAGATTTGCAGGGCGATGTGCATCAGTCGGTTGCGTCGTGGATCGACACGCGGCGTTCGGGCTGTTTGCGACGCAGGTTCAGGTCGTGTTTCGCGATGCGGTCGCACTTGCGCTTGACCGCGCCGAGTAGGTCGGGTCGGCCGTAACGCCGGAGCCAATCGTCGAGCGCGCCTTCGCCGATACCTGCTTCGAGACAACCGTAGCGGAATTGAGCGAGGTCCTTCACCAGCCAACGCTTCGCGAACCACCTCGGCAACGGCTTTACACGGGCGGGATCAATCAGGGCCAGTTGGATGAGTCCGTTTTCGTCGAGCCGGCCGAGGAAATGGCACAGGTACATGTCGCGATGGTGCAGTGACTGATGCAGCTTCGCGGCCAGTGCTGCGGTCGGCCCGGCGATCTGTTCCCACTGCAGCTGCCCGTCGATCAGCCTTTGATCGAGTTGCACGAAACCTTCGAGGTCTGCCGTCACGATCAGCCCGCGCCCGGTCTCGTCCGAGGCATGCGCGACCAGCGGGGTCGTCGCGATGCCGGCGTCGTGTAGATGCCTGATCCCCGTCACTTCCGCGTTGGCCGCCTCGGCACCGCCGGGCTTGAACATCCGCTTCACGTGCAGCTTGCCGAGCGCGGTTTCGAGCACGCAGTTCTCACGTTCCCGAATGCTCCGCCAGGCGACGACCGCGTCGTGCGTGAAAAAGTCGTCGATCTCCCGCAGCCCCATGGCCGCGAGGGTCGTGGCGTAGGCGGGATCGGTGAACTCAACCATGGAGCACCTTCGCATCGAGCAATCGACCCGCGGCTGTCATGACCATCGCCGGCGTGAGGCGGGTCATACAGCGGTGATCGAGCGGGCAGGCCTTGCGCTGGCACGGGCCGCAGTAGACGGGGACGGACAGTTGCCGTTCGCCGGCGACGTTGATCTCGGTCCAGCGCGGGTCCGTCGGGCCGAAGAGCGTGACCATGGGTGTGCCGAGCGCGCCGGCGATGTGGCGCGGGCCGGTATCACCGGTGATCATCAGGGCGGCATGTTTTGTGACGTGCTTGAGCGCGCCGAGCGTCATGCCGGCCGCGATCAGGTCGGCCGGCTTGCTCTTACACACGGCAAGGATGTCGGCGACGATCGGCTTCTCTTTCGGCGCGCCGGTAATGCCGACGGCCAACCCTTGGTCCGCGAGCTTGTCGGCGACCTCGGCAAAGTACTTCGGTGGCCAACACTTCGCACTGCCGTAGTTCGCGCCAGGATTGAGCAACATATATCCGTCCGGTGGCAGTCCGCCGCGTTCGAGCACCGCCGCACCGTCGGCCGCGTCGTCGTCGGTGACGAACAGCTCCATGCGCTCGCTGGTCTTTCCACTGCCGAGGTAGTGGGCGATGCCGAGGTAGGTCGGGATCATCGGCCGCGGCACGAACCGCCCATTCTGTTTGTACGGGAGCAGCTTGTCGGTGAGCAGAAACCCGCGTCCGTCGCGGTCGTAGCCGATGATGCGAGGAATACCGGCCGTCTTGACGAGGAGCGCGGTGCGGAAGCTATTGGGCAGCAGGATGGCGGCGTCGAAGCGTCCCTTGGCGAGACGGGCGGCGAGCCTGGGCAGGCCGATCTTGCGATGCGTGAGCAGGCGGTCCGCCCATGGCATGCCGGTGTAGATCGGCTTAAGGTGCCGACGCATCAGGTAGGCGATGTGGGCCTCGGGAAACCGTTGCCGCAGGGCCCGCAGCGTCGGCGTCGCCATCACGCAGTCGCCGACCCAACTCGGCTGCACCACGAGAATGCGCTTCGGTTCATCCACGGCGTTACGGTAGCACCGATCATGGCATTCACCATTTCCCAAAACGACGGCCGAGACATCGGGTGGGGCATCCTCGGCTGCGGCGACGTGTGCGAGGTCAAGGGCGGGCCCAATGCGCTAAACCAGCCCGGCTCGCGGGTGGTCCATGTCATGCGGCGGACGGCGGGCAGGGCCGAGGACTTTGCCAGACGGCATGACGTGCCAAGGTGGTCGGATTCGGTCGATGCGGTGTTGGATGATCCGGCGGTGGACGCGGTGCACATCGCGACGCCGCCGGGGTCGCACTGTGAACTGGCGTTGCGGTGCGCGGCGGCGGGTAAGCCGTTGTTGGTGGAGAAGCCGATGGCGCGCAGCGCCGCTGAGTGCAAGCGGATGTGTGCGGCGTTCGAGGCGGCGGGTTTACCGTTGTGGGTGGCGTACTACCGGCGGTGCCTGCCGCGGTGGGTGCGGGTGAAGCAGCTCATCGACGACGGCGAGCTCGGCACGCTCACGCACGTCGACTACCGCATGACCCGCCGGCACCGGCCGCAGCGCCAGACCGAGTGGCGGATGCAGGCAGAGCAGTCCGGTGGCGGCTTGATCCTTGACCTCGGCAGCCACCTGCTCGACCTGCTCGATCACTTGCTTGGCCCGTTGGATAATGTCGCCGGGGACGCACGCAACCACTCCGACAACGCCGTCGAGGACAGCGTGTGCATGAGTTTTTTGGCACGGGACTGCCTGGGCACCGCGACATGGAACTTCGCCGGCAGCGTGATGGAGGACGTTCTTACGCTGACCGGGACGCAGGGGCGCATCACCGTCAGTTGCTTCGGCACCGAGCCGTTCTCGTTACAGCACGGTGACAAGGCCCGGCTCATCGCGGAGCCTACGCCGAGCGCCGTCCAGCGACCGTTGACGACGACGATCGTCCACGATCTGCGCACCGGCGAGCAAACCTGTCCGAGCACCGGCCGCAGTGCCCTGCGGACCAACGCGGTGATCGACGCGGTGTTGGACAGGTTCTACGCTGGGCGGAGCGATTCTTTCTGGGAGCGGCTCAACCGCGTTGCTGAGCAACGCAGCTAGGCGCGTTGTCGTACGTGTAGCTGCGTTGCTTCGCGACGCGGTTCGTATCGTGTCGCGATGCGCTGGAACCTCGACGAGATCGCGGACGACATGATCGAGGTGCTGCGCGGTGCCGAGGAGGACCTGCGGCTCGAGCAAGCGGTGTACGGCTTGGACAGTCTCGACGAGCTCGAGTTGCACAAGGTGCTTGCCGCGGGGCTGTCGAAAAAGCACGAGGTCGCGCGGGAAGTGCATTACCCGTCGAGCGTCGGCAAGAAGCAGCCGAGCCGGCAGCGGTGCGATCTGGTGCTGACCGAGCAAGGTCATCCGCTGCGGCTGGACACGAAGCCGCCGACGCTCTTCGACCCGCCGGGCATGCACGGTCCCGGCGACGGCCTGTGGCTGGAGGTGAAAGTCGCGGCCCAGTTCGCCGAGGGCGGCCGACCCCATCGCGGGTACGGTGCCCAGTGGCGGCAGGGCGTGACCGGGGACTTGCAAAAAATGGAGTCCGAGCCGGCACTGTGTGAAGCCGCGTTGGTGTTGGTCGTCTTCACCGCGACGTCGGACGTTCTCGAAGCCGACTTGCAGTTGTTCGAAGACCACCTTGCCAAGACCGAGGTGCTTGCCGGCTTCCGACAAGTGCGTAGTTGCGACATTCTCGAACGCAACGGCCATCGCATGGCCACGGTCGCGCTATGGCCGACGCTGCAGCGCTCGGGGTAGATGTAGGTCAAAGGTGGCACGACTTTCGCAGCGATCGGGTTGCCGCGATCGGCCGGTGTCGTGGTCTGCATCGTGACCGGCGACCCACTGCTAAAGAACCACCATGATCTACCTCGGCATCGTTCTGCTCATTATCGCCATTGTCGCCTACGCGCTCGGTGCGAAAGGGATTGCGGGAATGACAGCTAGCGTCGGCAAACTTCTGCTGATCATTGGCGTTCTGCTAGCCATCGTCGCGATCGTCTTCGGCTCCATCGGGTGACGCGGGGCTGTCATCGCGGTCGACTTCGGGTATGGTGTCGCGATGGCGACCGATTCGAAGCAGTATCCTCGTAAGCCAAAATCCACCGAAAGCGGCGTATCCCGCGAACGCAGCGCCGGCGTCATCGTCCACACCAACGACGACCCGCCGGCGTTTCTCTTGCTCGATTACGGACGGTATTGGGATTACCCCAAGGGGCACCTCGAAGCGGGCGAAGATGACCTCACCGCTGCCCGGCGTGAATTGTTTGAAGAGACCGGTATCGAGGCGATCGAACTCGATCCGGATTGGTCCCGTGAGATTCGATACTTTTTTCGAAAGAAGAACAAGCTCATCAACAAGACGGTGCGTTTCTTTCTCGGAAAGGTCGAGAGCCGAGAGGTGCGGATCAGCCACGAACACAGCGGCTATGGCTGGCTCGGGCTTAACGAAGCGCTCGACAAGGTCGGTCACGGCAATGCCAAGGCGTTACTTCGAGACGCGGCGGAGCATCTCAATTTGCTCGCATCCGATCCAGCGTCGGACGCGAAGTAGTTATTGAAGATCATCCGTTTTGCCGCGACTCGGACCGGCCATAAGCTGTAACTGGAACCTCGTGCGACTGCTGGACCAGAATCAACTTGACGATCTCGAAGCTGCCATCGACCTTGCCGCCGATCGCTGTTTCATCGAGCCCGGCCTCGAATCGGTTCGGGCCACGGTCGCACGGTTCATCCGTTCCGGCGGCAAACGCATTCGGCCCCAACTCTGTCTTTGGACTTACCGGCATCTCGGCGGCACCGACGATGTCGCGGCGCTCGACCTGGCCAGTGGTTGGGAGCTTTTCCACGCGTTTCTGCTCGTCCACGATGACATCATCGACGGGTCCGACGTTCGCCGGGATCAGTCGGCTCTGCATCGCCAACTCGCCGGTCTCGACAGCAACTGCGTTCGTTTCGGTACGAACCTCGGCATCGTCGTCGGTGACCTGCTGTTCTCTGGCGCGTTGGAAACCTGGCACGGGATCGATACCGAACTCACGAGGTATCGCGACCTGCTTCGGCTGCTCAGCCGAGTCGCGACCGTCACCGGCTTCGGCCAAGCGGGCGACATCATCGCTGGCCACACGCCGCTCGACCGGCTCAGCGAGGAACGGCTTCTACGCGATTACGCCCAGAAGACCGCGGCCTACACGTTCGAGGGCCCGATGCTCTCGGCCGCGATCCTGGCCGGGTCTGATGCCGATGTCCGTGCCGCCGTCAGTCGCTTCGCCCTGGCGATCGGGCAGGCGTACCAGTTGCAGAACGACTTGCTCGATCTGGCCGCGCCAGTCCACGACGGTAGCGATATCGCCCAGGGCAAACGGACCGTGACGATGCTTCGTGCCAGCCGCGACATTCATGATCTCTCGCGCAGGCTCGACGCGATCGCCAACGCCAACGGCGATCGCCTCGCCCTGGCCGAGTCGCTCCGCAGCGACGTGTTGACCACGACGGCGGTGGGCGACACCCGCTCGCTGATCACCGAGCACCTCGGGGTGGCCGAGGCCAGCGCCGCCGACTGCGGCAACCTCCGCCGACCGCTCGGGCATTTCCTTGCCGGGCTGCGCGAAACCTATTTCGCTGATAACCGCGTTGCGGAGCAACGCAACTAGGCGCGATGGGTGTGTTCTTAGTTCTTCTCAGCTGCGTTGCTCCGCAACGCGGTTCGGCAATCAGTAGATCGGTCCGAGGAGCCGTCGTGGGTCGGGGTGTTGTCGTCGCGCCCCGGCCCGATCCTCCTTGCTGACCGCACCGGGCATGTCGGCGGTGTTCGGGCGGTCGGTCGCGAGTTGGATGTGGACATGCGGGTTCCAGCCGCCGTTTTCATGTTTCTCGCCGACGTGGCCGAGGACGTCGCCTCGGCGGATGGGCGTGCCGAGTTCCCGCAGGTGCAGCGATGCTCGCGTCAGGTGGCCGAGCAGGACGTAGATCGGCTTGCCGTCGAGTTGGTGTTCGCAAACGAGCGTCGGGCCGTAATCACCCGGCTGGTCGTTGTCGCGTTGGAGAATGAGTGCGCCGTCGTCGAACGCATGCACCGGCGTACCGGCTGGGCAGCCGATGTCGATCCCCATGTGGATGTTGCGGACGTTCTCAAACTGAGCGGTCGTGTACATCCCCGGTCGGACTTCGTCATACCGGCCGATGCCGTATTCCATGCGCGGCCGGTCCGGGTCGTAGCCGCCGGTGAAGTCGAAGACCTCGTAGTGCTCGGGCAGTCGAATGATCGGATGAAAGCCGTTGTCGTTCACACCACCTCCGCCGCCCGTGGATAGCTACCGAGTATGTGCATTTCGAGGCAGTGTTTTTCCGCTTCGGCCAACGCTCGGGTGAGGGGCTCGTCGGCCACGTTGGCGTCGGCATCGAGGTAGAACGCGTAGTGCTGGCGACGCGTGCCGGTCGGGCGTTTTTCAAGATCGCTGAGATTGACGCCCACCTTGCGAAAGGCGTCGAGGACGTCGGCGAGCGCGCCGGGTTTGTCGGCGGTGAGGAAAAGCACGCCGGTCTTGTCGTCGTTGCTCTTTCGAGCGGCCTGCTTGCTGATGACGAAGAAACGTGCGACGCGGTCGGGGTCGTCGGCGATGTGTTCGAAGAGCACCTTTAGTCCGTGTAGTTCCGCGGAGATCGCTGGCGCGATTGCCGCGACCCCCGGTACGCTGCCGGCCGTCCGTGCTGCCTCGGCAACGGTGGCAACGGGACGAACCTTCCGATCCCGCGCGGTGCTGCTGAGCCACTCACGGCACTGCGCGAGGACCTCGGGCCGTGCGACGACTTCCTTCACATCGGCCCATGACTCCTTGGCCAGCAGGTCATGCCGAACCGCCGTGGGAACCTCGGCGAACAGGCGGACCGATCCGCCCGCCCCGGCGAGAAATGCGTCGAGCGTCTCGGCCAATGAACCCGCTGCGTCGTCGGCGGGCACCATGCCGTAGTCCGCGTGTCCCCGCTGCACTTCGCTGAAGACCGACGCGACGTCGGTCAGCGGGACGTAGTCGACGCTCCGGCCGAACTTGCCGACGGCCGCCTGATGGGCGAAGCCGCCGGCGGGGCCGACATATGCGATACGCAAGGGTTTCTCGAGGGCGAAGCTGCCGCTCATGAGCTCGCGATAGACCGCTTCGAGCGTCCGCTGCGGCAGCGGCCCGGTGTTCATTTCCGCAAGCCGGCGGAGCAGGGCGACCTCGCGATCCGGTGCGTAGATACTGCCGCCGGTGCGCTGTTTGAGCTTGCCGACTTCGATCACGACCTGAGCGCGTTCGTTGAGCAACTCGACGATGCGGGCGTCGAGGGCGTCGATGCGTTGTCGGAGTTGTTGCAGATCGTCGGTCACGGCCTGGCATCGTAAGCAATGCCGCGTCCGGTAACAGGGCGGGTAATGAACAAGTCGGTCAAGTGCCGATGAGCTTCGAACATGGCACCCGTAGCCGAACAACCCATCGCCTCGTCGGAGTCGACCAACACGGCCGACGCCGTGACCGACTCGGCCGCGTCCTTTGCGGATGCCGCGGCGACGTTCGGCAGCTTCTCGTGGACCGAGTGGCCGGCACAAATGGACCTGCTCAACTGGACGCAAAGCATGCACGCGGGCGTCGCGACCGCGATCGCCATCGTGGGAGCGCTTTACCTCGCGACCGGGTCCTACCTGTACAAATACCTCGTCACGCTCAACGCGATCGCCATCGGCATTTGGGGCGGGGTGCTCGTGGGCAACTCGGTCGGACAACCCATGCCGGCCGCCATCGTTGGCGGGCTCGTCGCGGCCGCGCTGACTTGGCCGATGCTCAAGTATGCCGTCGCCGTCGTCGGGGGAATCCTCGGGTTCACGCTGGGGGTAACCGTCTGGAATGCCAGTGGCTATGAGCCGACCTACGCCACTGCCGGCGGGCTCATCGGCATGATCTTTCTCGGCATGATGAGTCTGATCCTCTTTCGCACCTCGGTCGTGCTTTTCATGAGTATCCAGGGGAGTGTGATGCTGGTCTTCGGCCTGCTCGGGCTGGCGTTCAAGAACGGGTCGATCGCCGGACCGCTGCAAACGACGCTCGCCGAGCAGCACCTGATTTTGCCGATCACGCTGCTTGTGCCGTTCGTGTTCGGACTGCTCTATCAGTCGAGCTACATCCGGGCCGAGAAGGCGAAGGAATCTTCGAAGAAAAAGGGCTGACTGTCGCCGGGTCTCACAACCCGCCCGGAGGCAATCCCGCCGGTCCCGCCGTTTCGGCAGGGCCGGTGTTTTCATGCCATCCGTGGCAGGGGCGAATGTCATTTTCCCGCGAATATCAACGCTTTTGCATTGGTATGCGACTTGCCATCCGACAGGTATGAACATTCAGAATTTCACCATCAAAGCACAGGAAACGGTGCAGCGATGCGTGGATCTGGCGCAGTCCCGCGAGCATGCGGAGGTCACGCCTGTCCACGTGCTCGCGGCGCTTCTCAACGAAAAAGACGGCACCGTCGCGCCGTTGCTGCAGAAGGTCGGCGTGCAGTTGCCGACGCTGCGGGACGCGGTCGATGCCACGCTGAGCAAACAGCCGTCGGCGACCGGCACACAGACGGGCATGAGCCGCGCAAGCCAGGAGGTTTTCCGCACGGCTCATCAGGAAGCTGACCGGCTGCGCGACGAGTACGTCAGCACCGAGCACATCCTGCTCGCGCTCGCAAAGACCAAAAGCGACGTGGCCGGCTTGCTGCATCAATTGGGCGCCACGGAGTCGGCGTTGCTCGCCGCCCTGCAGGAAGTCCGCGGCGGCCAACGCGTTACTGACCAAGATCCCGAAGCCAAGTACGACGCGCTCAAGAAGTACGGCCACGACCTCGTCGAACTTGCCCGCCAGGGCAAGATCGACCCGGTCATCGGGCGCGACGGCGAGATCCGCCGGACGATGCAGGTGCTGGCCCGGCGGACCAAGAATAACCCCGTGCTCATTGGTGAGCCGGGTGTCGGTAAGACGGCGATCGCCGAGGGGCTGGCCAAGCGCATCCTCGACGGCGACGTGCCGGGGCCGCTGGAGAACAAGCGGATCATCGCGCTTGACATGGGCGCGCTGATCGCCGGTGCGAAGTACCGCGGCGAGTTTGAGGATCGCCTCAAGGCCGTCATCAAGGAAGTGCAGGATAGCGACGGGCAGATCATCCTGTTCATCGACGAGCTGCACACGGTCGTCGGTGCGGGCAAAACCGAAGGCTCGGCCGACGCAGGTAACCTGCTCAAGCCGGCGCTGGCCCGCGGGCAGCTGCGGTGTGTCGGTGCGACCACGCTCAAGGAATACCGCCAGCACGTCGAGAAGGACCCGGCGCTGGAGCGCCGCTTCCAGCCGATCGTCGTCGGCGAGCCGACCGTCGAGGACACGATCTCGATCTTGCGCGGTCTCAAGGGTCGCTACGAAGCGCACCACGGCGTGCGCATCACCGATGCGGCGATCGTGTCGGCGGCGGTGCTTTCGGACCGCTACATTCAGGACCGTTTCCTGCCGGACAAGGCCATCGACCTGATCGACGAGTCGGCGTCGCGGCTGCGTATCGAAAACGATTCGATGCCCGCCGAGCTCGACCAGGTCAACCGCGAAGTCATGCAACGCCAGATCGCGATCGAAGCGCTCAAGAACGAGAAGGACGACGCGAGCAAGGCCCAACTCGAAAAGACTCAGAAGGATCTGGCCGACCTGCGTGAGACGCAGGCGAAGCTGCAGGCCCAATGGGAGAACGAGAAGGGTGCGATGGACGCGATCAAGGATGCCCAACGCGAGCTCGGTGAGAAGCAGACGCAGCTCGAACAGGCCCAGCGCAAGGGCGATCTGGAGACTGCCGCTCGCATCCAGTACGGCGAGATCGCCGCGGCCCGCAAGGCGATTGACGACGCCGAGGCCCGCCTGGAAGAACTGCTTTCCTCCGGTGAAGCGCTCGTCAAGGAAGAGGTCGACAGCGACGAGGTCGCGTCAGTCGTCTCCCGCTGGACCGGCATTCCCGTCGACAAGATGCTCGAAGGTGAACGCGAGAAACTCCTGAAAATGGAGGACCGTTTGCACGCCCGCGTCATCGGGCAGGACGAAGCGGTGCAGGCCGTCGCGGACGCGGTGCGTCGCAACCGCGCCGGGCTTGGCGACCCGAATCGCCCGGTCGGCTCCTTCCTCTTCCTTGGTCCGACCGGCGTCGGTAAGACCGAGCTATGCAAGGCCCTCGCCGAGTTCCTCTTCGACGATGACGACGCGATGGTCCGCATCGACATGTCGGAGTTCATGGAACAGCACAGCGTTGCCCGCCTGATCGGTGCGCCCCCCGGCTACGTCGGTTACGAGGAGGGCGGCCGACTCACCGAAGCGGTGCGTCGCAAGCCGTACAGCGTGATCCTTTTTGATGAAGTCGAGAAAGCTCACCGCGACGTGTTCAACGTGCTGTTGCAGGTCCTCGACGACGGCCGGCTCACCGACGGGCAGGGCCGCACGGTCGACTTCAAGAACACCGTGCTCGTCATGACGTCCAACATCGGCTCCGACAAGATTCAGGAGCTGACCGCCCAGAACGCCCCGGCGTTCGAGGTCGAGGCCGCGGTCGGGCAGATGCTCAAGACCTTCTTCCGCCCGGAGTTCCTCAACCGCATCGACGACACGATCGTGTTCCACCCGTTGGGCAAGGAGCAGTTGGCGAAGATCGTCGACGTTCAGTTGGTTGGTCTCAAGAAACGGTTGGCCGACCGCGAGCTCGGACTTGAGCTGTCCGACGACGCCAAGCTTCTGCTCGCCGACGACGGCCACGACCCCCAGTTCGGTGCCCGCCCGCTCAAGCGGCTCATCCAGCGGCGGATCGAAAACCCGCTGGCCGTCCGCATCCTCAACGGCGACTTCACGCCGGGCCAGACGATCCACGTGACTGTCGACGACGCCCGCCGCGACTTCGACTTCAAGGTCGGTTCGCCAGTCGTCAAGGGCGAGTTGGTCAACGCGTAGTTCCTACCAATCTCCGAATGAAACAAGCCGCACATCCCGTTCGGGAGCGCGGCTTGCTGTTGGGTAGGGGGAACGAAGAATCAGCGCCGGCGACGTAGGAACAGGCCGCCGAGTGCGAGACCGGCGATGCTGCCCGGCTCGGGAACGATCGTGACGCGGTACAGGGCCGTGCTGGAGTCGAAGGTCTGGGCGATTTCGCCGACGGGGGTGTCGGCGCCGATGATGCTCGCTAGGTAGGCAGATGCGGCGGGATCATCAAACAGGAGCGATGCAACGCCGTTCTGCTCGGCACCGAGCGTCGCATCGACGCCGGCGACGAAGGCGGGGCCGTTGCTGAAGTCGTTCACTTCCGTGCCCGCGTCCCACACCTGACTGCCAAAGAGCGTGATGGTGATCGGGCCGTTGAAGTTGCCCATGTCGTCGAAGATTTCGATGGGCGTGGGATTACCGACGAACAGGTCGTTGGACGGCACCACCATGGCGGCGAAGTTGAGGAACCGGTTGCCGGCGGAGTCGAGGGTGATCGAGCCGGTCTCGCCCGGGTCGATGGTCGGAGGCGCGCCGAAAGTGATGTCGCCGGTAACGGCACCGGCGGGCAGTTCCCCGGCGAGTGTGGCGGTCGAGCCGAGCTCCGCCACTTCTTCGAGGCCGACCGAGACGGCCGAGCCGGGGTCGAACAAGTCGAAGCTGCCATCATGCAGCCCCACGAATGTCGGCGTCAGCGGAAGCCCGCCGGCTCCCTGTAGGTTTTCAATGGTAACGGTGACATCTTGTGCGGCGGCCAGGCTTGCGGTCGCTAGAACGGCGGCTGCGGCGATTGCGGAACTGCGGATCATGGTCTCTCCCGATCTGGGTCCATCGTTTGGACCCGCTCACAACGAGCGGGCTACGACGGGACGTCGGGGAGGTTCGAACAATCTCACAGGAAAACATCTTGATCGCCAGAATTTTCCTGGGCACGTTCGAGCGTGGCGTCGAACTTCGCGTCCTGGACCGCCGCGTGGCGGCAAGGCTTGCAGATCGCGCGGTGCAGCCAGTCGGCGATTTTCTCCAGTCGGCCCGCTTCCCCGTCCCGAGCGCGCAAGCGGATCAGTTCCGCTTCCTCGCAGCGAAGGGTCAGGATGAGGTAGATGCCACGCAGGGTTCGACGCATGAGAAAGTCGGTGAGCTTACTGGGTATCGGTGAAAAAAGTGCCAAGCTGCTCGCGAAGCCGAAGCCGGGCGCGGTGCAGCAACGTCCATAGGTTGCCCTGAGTGATGCCGAGGAGGTCGCACACTTCGGCGGTCGGTAACTTGTCGAACTCCCGAAACACGAAAACCTGACGCATCGGTTCGGGAAGTCCGTCGACGGCCGACTGAAGCGCGGCCCAGAACTCGGTCGATTCTGCCACCTGGGCCGGATCCGCCCGCCATGGCATCACCGGCCCCGCCCAGATGCCGTCGCGGAAAGGCGTCGGTTCTTTCAGGGCATCGGCGATTTTTGCCTCGTGATCCCGTGCCCGACCGACCGAACGCAGGTGATCCACCACCCGCCGGCGCAGGATCGTGAAGAGAAAGCCCCGTGCATGGTCAGGCGCGCCGTTCTTCTGGAGTTCGTTAGCCGCCGCAACGAAAACGTCCTGAACCACGTCTTCCGCCTGCTCACCGATACGCCGGGCCGCGAACGCACGCATCTCCGACGCATGGTCGGCCCACCATTCCGCGAGCCGGGCGTCATCGGAAATGGGATCAGGCGGCCCGCTCATGCAGGGCAGACGGTAGACACACGGCTACTTCAACGACACTGCCGCGAGTTTCTTGAGCGTGTTGGTTCGAGGGTCAACGACCAACCCCAGCAACTCCATCACCACGACCCCGAGAATGGGCTCGCTCTTCGCGGGGGCGAAGACGACTTCGGAAACGGTCTCCGCGCCGCGCACCTTGATCCGAGCAAAACCGTAGTCCATCTCCCGTAACGATCCGTCGGCAAGCTCGTACTGCTTGCGTCCTTCAGGCATCACCCCGGCGTCGCGCAAGTCATCCGCGTTCACGACGCATTCAACAGCACCGGTGTCGACCAGAAATCGTCCGGAGAATGCCGGGTGTTTTTGGTCAAGGTCGCGAATTTCAACGTCGGCGTAGGTCAGGCCCATGCCCGATTCTACGCCGACGTTGGCGGGTTCAAAACGGATTGGAAGCCTTACTCCGCGCGGTCGTACCGAGCGCCGACGGCCTCCCAGTTGACCACGTTCCAGAACGCGTTGATGTAGTCAGGCCGCTTGTTCTGGTAGTTGAGGTAATAGGCGTGCTCCCAGACGTCGAGGCCCATGACGGGGAAGGCGTTCATCATCAGCGGCGAATCCTGGTTGGGCGTGCTGATGACTTCGAGGTCGGCCCCTTTCTTGATGAGCCACGCCCAGCCGGAGCCGAAGCGGGTCGCGGCGGCGTCGTTGAACTTGCTCTTGAACGCGTCGAACGAACCGAAAGTCTTGTCGATGGCGCTGGCGAGTTCACCCTTGGGTTCGCCGCCGCCGTCGGGCCCCATGATTTCCCAGAACAGGGCGTGGTTGTGGGCACCGCCGCCGTTGTTGCGGACGGCGGTCTTGATGTCGTCGGGGACGGCCGCGAGGTCGTTGGGAAGCAACTCGTGCAGGGCTTTGTCTTCCAAGCCGTGCTTCGCGACGGCGTCGTTGTACTTGTCGACGTATGCCTTGTAGTGCTTGCCGTGATGGATCTCCATCGTTCGGGCGTCGATGTGGGGTTCGAGAGCGTCGTAAGCGTACGGGAGCGGTTTATGTTCGATTTTTGGCATGTTGCGTACACCGTAAAACTCATGCCACTCATCGACAACCTTGGAAATGGAGGGTCGTCAGATGAACCACATGGCTTCGCCGGTAACGCTGGCTTCCTGAACGAGGTCGGCGAGGGTCATGGCGTCGAGGGCGTCGCCGGCGGCGTCGTCGAGCTTTTGGTGCAGCAGGGCGACGGCCCGGCCGCCGACCGACGTCGGGGCGTTCGCGGGGGCGGCGTCTTCCTGGTTTTCCAGCAATCGAATGAGTTCGCCGACACGGATGTCGTTGGCGGGACGGGTGAGCTTGTACCCGCCGCCCGAGCCGACCTTGGACTCGAGCACGCCGCCACGGCGCAACAGCAGCAGAATCGACTCGAGGAACTTCGTGGGCAGGTCCTCGGCGGCGGCGAGGTCACGGGATTGGACGTAGGTGTCCGACGCGAGCCGAGCCAGTTGCACCGCGGCCCGCAGGCCGTGTTCCGTCCGTTTACTGAGCCGAAGCATCACCGGATCGTAACGATTGCGGCCCGCAGGCATATGTTTGTTCATGCGGTTCGCAAAAAGTTCCTGGCTCGCGACGATCGCGGTGCTCTGGGTTTCGGCAGTCGCCTTCGCCCAGCCGGCTCCGCCGCCCGAGGCCCGGCCCACGATCGACGTCGCGCTCAACACCACAGCCATCCAACCCGGCCAGCAGACCGTCATCGCCGTCGTCATCGACGTGCCCGCCGACCACTACGCTCAAGCCGACACCGCCACCAACCGCGACCTCGGCCTGATCCCGCTTGAGGTTACCGTCGAGACCGGCGACACCGCTATCGTCTACGAGACGATCAAGCCGCAGCCGACGGCCAAGGACATTCCCAACGTCGGCACCGCGGACATTTACGACGGGCGGTTCATTCTCTACGTGCCGGTGCAGGTTGCGGAACCAGTTGCGTCGCCGGTCGAGTGGTCGGTGGGCGTGCGATACCAAATCTGCAACAAGGCCGGGCTTTGCTACCCGCCGACGCTCGAAACGTTCACGCTTGCGCCGGAAGTCGGTGCTTCGGTCGCGCCGGCCAACACGGAACTATTCGCGAACTTTGACCCGACCGTCTGGGCGTCGCTGGTACCGGCACCGGCGAAGCCGGACGAATCGAAGCCGAACGAGGCCTCGGCGGATCGCTCGACGCTTGTCTGGTTCGGGCTGGCGTTCGTGGCGGGAATCATGTTCAACGTGGTGCCGTGCGTGTTGCCGGTGTTGCCGCTCAAGATTATGGGCTTCTTCGAAGCGGCCAAGCATGATCGGGCCAAGTGCGTCACGCTCTCCCTGTTCTTCGCGGTCGGCATGATCGCGGTGTTCGCGGCGCTGGGCTTGCTGCTGCTGGTCTTCGGAGCGATCGGTTCGTGGGGCGAAATCTTCTCCAAGCCGTGGTTCGTTTGGCCGATCGTGACGCTGCTCGTTATCGCCGCGGTGGGGACATTCGGCCTCTTCGCGACGTCCCTGCCGAAGTCGGTGTACGCGTTCTCGCCGAAGCACGACACCTACGGTGGCAACGTCGCATGGGGCGCGTTCACCGCCGTGCTTTCGACGCCCTGCACGTTCGGGCTGTTCGCGGGCGCGTTGGCGTGGGCGATCACCCAGCCGGCATGGCTTGGGGTGTTGTTGTTGGTGATGGTCGGTGTCGGCATGTCCGCGCCGTACGTCGTGCTGAGTTGTTTCCCGGAGATCGCCCGCAAGTTCCCCCGCACCGGCGGTTGGCCCGAGGCAGTCAAGCAGGCGATGGCGTTCCTATTGCTGGCGACTGCGGCGTTCTTTGCCAGGCCGTTGCTGCCCGATCCGATCGGCGGTGACGCGTGGTGGTATGTCATCTTCGGCCTGCTCGCCGCCGGGTTGATCTTCCTCGTCGTCCGCGGCGGCATGCTCGTCGGCTGGCGTAAGCCGTCGCTTTATGCCGTCGCCGGCGTGGTCGCGGTGCTGCTGGTGCCGACGTTCGTGTTTGCCCGGCAGTTTGCCAACCCGCCGGTCGGCTGGGTGGAGTTCTCCGATGAAGCGTTGGGGGACGCGCTCGGCACCGGGGATCCGGTGCTGGTGAAGTACACCGCCGACTGGTGCGCGAACTGCCAGGTCGTCGAACGCCGCGTCTTCGGCAATCAGGAACAACTCGACGCCTGGCGTGATGAGTTCGGATTGACGCTGATCAAGGCCGATCTGACCACGTCCGGTGCCGCCGGCTGGCCGAGCCTCGTTGAACTCAACCCGAGCCGAAGCATCCCGTTCACGGCGGTGTATGTCGATGGCGAGGTGCGTGAATTGGTGGGAATCTACTCCTCCGAAGATTTGAGAAGTGCACTCCAATGAGATGTGTCGACCGTTCCGTTTAGGTTTCCGCGCTCTGCAATAAGCTCATCCTCGCGTAGATCGCGTTCTACTTTGTCGGACACGTTCTCCAAAAAGGTGAGTCTTGACTGCAGTCCTGCCCGGTACGCTGCTCCAAGTGCACGGTGTATAGGCCGGTAGTTTCGATCAAGCTGACCAACGCGATAAGCGCGACCGCTCAACAGATGGCGAAGGTTTCGCCGGTAGTCATTTAGCGGTCGCGTTGAGCGGGTGTACTTGCCAATGTATGTGCCTAGACGGGGAACCTCCCACATGTAGATACCGGGAAGATTCTGGTCGACACCATCTGCGACAGCGACGATGCACCAATCATCTCTAAGTGTTTCTTCGCCCATTCGACAAACCTTAGCAGTTGGCCGCGATTACGAAAAATCCCCATCGCCGGGCCCGGCGATGGGGCGTGTTGCAAGTCCTTCTGCCGCTTCCTTGCCGAGCGGTTGACGGTGGGCTCCTTGGCCGCCGGTCCGTCCTGTGCATCCGCGGCGAGTCCTTCAGACGCCGCTTCGGTTGCGCTGCATGATGAGCACTCACCTAGTGAGCAGGTGTTGCTCGACGATCTCGTGGATGAAAGCCGCGAGGCCATCTTCCCCGTTAGTACCGATCACCCTATCAGCAATCGCCTTGATTTCATCTTTCGCGTTTCCCATCGCCACCCCGAGGCCGGCACCCTCGATCATGTGGATGTCGTTGCGGTCGTCGCCGACGGCGATGATCTTCTCGGCGCGGATGTCATGGCGGGCCGCGACGGTACGGATGCCTTCCCACTTGTTCACGCTTGGGTCGAAGATCTCCACGACGTTGAACTGCTGGGGCACCTCGATGTTGTGCATGTAGACCCGCTCGCCGAGCCGATCACGGAGGAGAGTTTCCATGGTGTGGGCCGTGTCGTAAGGCGCGAGCAGGCCGACTCGGATGGTGTGTTCATGGGCTTCAAGAGTGTCACCGTCGAAGGGCTCCCAAGCGATGTCCTTGTGCTCGCACCACCAGCGGAAAGCCTCCGGCGGATCGCCGACAACGCGATAGCTGGGTTGGCCGGCTCCTTCCTGCAAGCACTGCGCCGAAAGGCCCAACTCCCGCACGGCGGCCACGACCTCGACGGCCAACGCCGCGTCCATGCCGGTGCGATGCGAAACTTCACCGGTTGCGGTTTCGACCACGACCGCGCCGCCGACGAAGATGCCGGTGGGGTAGTGGCCGATCATGTCGAGGATCGGCTTGCTCTCGGCGTAGTTGCGACCCGTCGCGAAGACCACCATCAGGTCGTGCTCCAGCGCCCGGCGGATCGCGGCGATCGTGGGCGGACGCACTGTCCCGTCGGGGGCGATGGTCGTGCCGTCGAGATCGAGCGCGAGCAGGCGGTAGGTCACGGCGCAGCGTAGGCGGCGTACCATGAGGCCATGCCGTACAGCACCGTCGACAAACGCGTCCTCTTTGACGGCAAGAAAGTCCGCCTTGAGTTGCACAAGGTCGAGGACGACAACGGCAAACGCCACGAACGCGAAGTCGTCGCCCACCCGGGGGCGGTGCTGGTCCTCGGGGAGCTCGATGATGGCCGGATTCTCATGATCAAAGTCCGCCGCTATCCCGTGGGCGGAGAGATGATCTGGGAGCTACCCGCCGGGACGTTGGAGAAGGGCGAGGAGCCGATCAATTGCGCCGGGCGTGAACTGCAGGAGGAGACCGGCTACCTCGCGGGCAAGATGTCGCCGATGGGCTGGTTCTACACCTCCCCGGGCATTCTCACCGAGCGGATGTACTGCTTCCTGGCGACCAAGCTCCAAGCCGGCGAGCAAGCGTTGGAAGAGGGTGAGGAGATCGATGTCCATGCACTGCCGTTCGAGGACGTGATGCAAATGATCAAAGACGGCGACATCGTCGACGGCAAAACCATCGCGGCCCTGCTGCGATACGCACAGTTTCGCCGGGGGAATGCGTGATGGCCTACGACGACCGCGACTACGCCCAGCCGGGCCGGCCGAACTTCGGGAGCAACCCGTTCATGTGGTTGGTCTACGGGCGGGTGCCGTTGTTCCGCGTTTTCGGCGTCAATGTGTTCGCCCACGCGTCGATGATCGTCATCTCGGTCTTCGTCCTTCTCCTCGGCACCGGGTACTTCGGCAACACGTTCTTCGACCGGCTCACGTTCATCGGCGTGCTCTTCGGTATCGTTCTGCTGCACGAGTTCGGCCACGTCTTTGCTGCCCGTTGGTCTGGTGGTGAAGCCAACGAAATCGAACTCACGCCCCTTGGCGGACTTGCCATGGCGCGGCCGGGAAAGGGTTGGTACAACCACACCGTCACCATCGTTGGCGGGCCGCTGGTCAACGTGATCATCTGTTTGGTCTGCGGCATCATCCTCGGTGCGTGGACCGGGTTCGTGCCGCTCGGGCCGTTCAGCTTCGGCGACGTCTTCAGCGAGATGGAGGCGTATACCAGCGCCGGCCCGCGATTCGTCCTGTATGTCTACACGGTCAGTTACTTCCTTCTGCTGTTCAACCTGTTGCCGATCTATCCCCTCGACGGCGGACAGATTTTGCAGGGCCTGCTCTGGTGGAAGCTAGGTTGGTACTGGGCGACGATGTACGCCACGACGATCGGAATCGCCGGCGGCATTCTGCTGGGGTTGTACGGGCTTTTCACGTTCCGCCTGCTCATGCTGTTCATCGGGCTGATGTGCTTCATGAACTGCCTTCGTCTTAACCGTGCGCTCAAAGCCGAAGGGCCGTGGGGCTTCTCGGAGATGGACGAGCCGGACTACGCGGCAAGTTTGAAAGACGAAGAGCCGACGTGGGCCGAGAAGCGTGCCGCGGCGAAGGAGCAGAAGCGGATCGAGCGCGAGGAAGCCGCTGCCGCTGCGAAGGCTGCCGAGATCGACCGCATCCTCGCCAAGATCGGCGAATCCGGCCGTGAGAGCCTGACCAAAAAGGAAGTCGCCGCCCTCGAAGAGCACCGCGCCGAACTACAGAAACGCGGCTGATCGCGTAGACTAAAGGCATGAGCACGCTGACCCTCGACATCCCGGCGGAAGCGTTGGCCGATTCGCTCGATGGTTTGCCGGAAGGGGCGGTGCAGGTGTATTCGATCGTGTTCGACATGGACGTGAACGCTCTGCGCGAGCACTATGGCGATCCGTACAACAACGCCTATGCCGAGATCCGCAGCGTGCTGCTCCGGCACGGCTTCCGCTGGCAGCAGGGCAGCACCTACTTCGGTGACGACTCGATCAACGCCGTCACTTGCGTATTGGCGGCTCAGGACCTTGCCCGATCGCTCCCTTGGTTCAGCCGGTGCGTTCGGGACATCCGGATGCTGCGCATCGAAGAACTGAACGATCTCATGCCGGCGGTCCGGCAGGCCGACGATTGAGGCGGTAGACTCTTTCGCCCCATGCCTGACCGACCGTCCGACCGCGCTTACCAGCAATGCATCGACCCGAACTGCGCGAAGACCTTCGACACGCACGAGGTCAAGCTCATCTGTGACTGCGGTTCGCTGCTAGACGTGCGGTACGACTGGGACAAGCTGCCAGTGCCCAAGTCGCTGGCGTACTTTGAGCACCGATGGGCGAGCAAGGGGACCGCGACGACGGGCAAGCTCGACTTCTCCGGCGTATGGCGTTTCCGCGAGTTGATGCCGTACTTCGACACCGAGGAGGACATCGTCTCCATCGGCGAGGGACGAACGATCCTGCAGACCGCCGACCTACTCGCCGATCACCTCGGCATGAAACGCGGCAACCTGCAGGTGCAGTACGAAGGCCTCAACCCCAGCGGCAGCTTCAAGGACAACGGCATGACCGCCGCGTTCACCCACGCGAAGATGGTCGGTGCGAAAAGGGTCGCGTGTGCCTCGACCGGCAACACCAGCGCGAGCCTTGCCATGTTCGCCAGCCTCGCCGAGATGGACGGCATCGTCTTCATCGGCTCGGGCAAGATCGCCTTCGGCAAGCTCTCCCAGGCCCTCGACTACGGCGCGAAGACTCTCCAAATCTCAGGCGACTTCGACGCTTGCCTCCGCCGGGTGCGCCAGGTCGCGCTCAAGGTGCCGGAGCTGG
Source organism: Planctomycetota bacterium (assembly GCA_039182125.1). NCBI lineage: Bacteria > Pseudomonadati > Planctomycetota > Planctomycetota bacterium. The sequence continues at coordinate 1,969 of JBCDCH010000048.1, read as the reverse complement.
GCATCTACCTGATGAACAGCGTGAATCCCTTCCGCCTCGAGGGGCAGAAGTCGATCATGTATCGCATCCTCGAGGCCCGCGACTGGCAGCCGCCGGACTGGGTGATCGTCCCCGGCGGCAACCTCGGCAACTGCAGCGCGTTCGGCAAGGCGTTCGTCGAGCTCAAGCAGCTCGGATTGATCGACAAAATCCCGCGCCTCGCGATCATCAACGCCAGCGGGGCCGACACGCTCAGCCAGCTGGTGAACCAGCGCGGCTTGAAGTGGATGGACGGCCACCCCGATGCCGACGTGATCGGCCGGTTCTACGGCGAGATGAACGAGGCCGGCGCGAAGGCCAACACCGTCGCCAGCGCGATCGAGATCGGTCGCCCGGTAAATCTGCCAAAGGCACTCCGAGCCCTCGATGCGATGGACGGCGTGGTCCGCGACGTGCCCGACGAGCACATCCTCGAAGCCCGCGCGGCGGTTGCCCGCTTTGGTTTCGGTTGCGAGCCGGCCAGTGCCGCGAGTGTCGCGGGGTTGCAAGTGCTCAAGGACGATGGCGTGATCTCGGCCGACGAGCAAGTCGTGTGCATCCTCACGGGCCACGAGCTCAAGGACGCCAACGCCACCGTCAAGTACCACACCGGCCTCGACATGAAAGCCGCCCAGGACCACGCCCCGCAGGTCGAAACCCACGGCGAGTTCGTGAACATCCCCCAGCAGGTCGAAGATGACCTCGCCGCCATCGTCACCGCCCTCGGTGGCGACCCGAGCAAGATCCCCGACCTCACCGAGGACGACGCGATCGCCAACGTGCCGGTGAAGGAGTACTGACGTCAGTTGTCAGGGATGAGCCGCTTGCCGAGGCTTGTGACGTTATCGACGGCGAACCCGATGGCTTTGTAAAACGCCACGACCTCAGCGTTCGATCGACGCACTTGCAAATTGACCTTGGGGCAACCGAGTGCGTGAAGGCGCCGGATCGCTTCGTTCATCAGTTGCCTGCCGAGGCCGCATCGGCGCTGGCCGGGCGCGACGGCGAGGTAGTTGATCCACCCGCGATGTCCTTCGTAGCCGGCCATCACGCTGCCGATGATTTCGCCGTCACGCTCGGCGACAAGGAACAGCTCGGGGTGCACTTCCAACTTCCGGGCGATGTCGCGCTCTGGATCGTTCTGCGGTCGGACGAGGTCACAAACGTGCCAAAGCTCAACGACCTTGGCTTGGTCGTCAATGTGAAACGGCCGAATGTTCATCGGCCCAGCGTATCGGCAAACGGGCTACGGTGTGGCATGCCGACTTACGCCATCGCGGGTGCCACGGGACGGATGGGTCAGCGCATCCTCGCGCTGGCCGAACAAGCGACGATCACGCTGGAGCGTGGCGGTGATCTGCCGACGGCGGATGCGTTGATTGACTTCACGCTGCCCGATGGTTTTCGGTATTGGCTGGCAAAAGCCGTTGATGCCGGGATGCCGTTTGTTTCGGGTACGACGGGGCTGACCGATGAGGATCAAGCCCGGCTCGATCGTGCCGCGATCCACATCCCGGTTCTCCACGCGACCAACACCTCGATCGGTGTCGCGGTGCTCAACCGTCTCGCGGCCGAAGCGTGCCGACTCTTGCCCGACGCCGACGTTGCCATCGTCGAAACCCACCACATCAAGAAGCTCGACGCCCCCAGCGGGACGGCCAAAACCCTGGCAGCGGCCACGGGACGTGCCGACGTGCCGACCGAGTCGTTGCGTCTCGGTGATGTCGTCGGCGACCACACGTTGCATCTGGCATTGCCCGGTGAGCGGCTCGAGTTGACCCACCGTGCGACCAGCCGAGACTTGTTCGCGCACGGTGCTATTCGGTGTGCCGCGTGGCTCATCGGCAAGTCGGCAGGGCGGTATGCGGTCGATGATGTTTACGCATGATTTTGGTGTGAACCGGCCTCCGGGTGTGCTTATGCTCCAGCACCGTGACTTCGGTGAACGAGG
>JBCDCH010000047.1 GCA_039182125.1 Planctomycetota bacterium | reverse complement strand
GATGACAGAAGGGGGACGTAGTCGTTCATGTACCTCCCCCTCCTCATCCGCAAGTACCTCTTCAAACGCCGCATCGCGTGGGCGTCGCTCATTGCGGTGATGCTCTGCACGGCGATGGTGCTGGTGACGATCAGTGTCATGGGCGGGTGGCTCGACACGTTCAAGCGGTCGTTCAAGGGGCTGTCGGGCGACGTGATCGTGCAGGCCCAGAGCTATTCCGGCTTTCCGCATTACGAGCGGATGGTCGAGGAGTTGGAGAAACTGCCGGAGGTGACGGCGGCAGTGCCGACGATCGAGGCGTTCGGCTTTCTATCCCTGCAACGGGGCACCCTGTCCGACGGTGTGCAGGTCGTCGGCTACCCGATGGACCGCATCGGTTTGGTGAACGATTTTCCCAAGGCGTTATACCTGCGGCACCAACTGCTCCATGAGATCGCCGACGGCGAGGTGGCCATGCTCGGCGAGCTGGAGGAGTTGGCGTTGCTTTCGCGCAGCGATGGCGAGGTGACGGACGCGCAGAAGGCCGCGCTGCGGGCGGCGGCGGAAGACCCGACGGCGTTGACCGAAGCACAGGCCGACGCGTTGCGCGAGTTGGCCGACGCGTCGGGGCCGAGCACGGCGTTGCCGTTGCCGCCGGGGATTTACAACGAGCAGCTTGATCTCTCGCGACAACGCCGCAACGCGTCGGACTTGCCGGGCATGATCCTCTCGGCCCGCATCCCGCCCAACACCGAGGAAGACGGCAGCCCGACGCGCGGCTACGGCACGTTCGTCCTCGACGCCAAGCTCACCGTGCCCAAGACCCGGCCCGGTTCCGGCATCGCGGTCAGTGCCGATGACGCGCCCGTCGCACAGTTGTTCTGGGTCGCCGACGACGCGCTGACCGGCGTGCATGTCCGCGATGCCAACACGGTGTACGTCGACTTCGACACCCTGCAAGAGATGGCCGACATGGTCGGGCGTGAGGGGATCGATCCGGAGGGGAATGCGTTTCGCGAGCCAGACCGCACCACGGCGATTCAGGTCGCCGCCGTCCCCGGCACGGACCTCGAGGTGCTCAAGGCCAAGGTCAAAAAGATCGTCGACGCCGTCGCGCTCGAGGAGGGCTTGGACGTGTTCGGCCAGACGTACGTCGTGAGTTGGGAAGACGTGAACCGCCCGTTCATCTCGCAGGTCGAGAAGGAAACGGCACTCGTGACGTTCCTGCTCGGCGGCGTGAGCATCGTCGCGATCTTCCTGATCTTCTGCATCTTCTACATGATCGTCGTGGAGAAGACGCGCGACATCGGCATCCTGAAATCCGTCGGCGCGACCGGGTGGGGGATTGCCGGGATCTTTATCGGCTACGGCGCGGTCATCGGCATCGTCGGCGGCCTGCTCGGTGTGCTGCTCGGCGGCGTGGTCGTCTGGAACATCAACGCCATCCACGACGCGATGAACAACCTGCTGGGCGTGCAGGTGTGGGATCCTCAGTTCTACCAGTTCGATCAAATCCCGAGCGAACTGCCGCCGTTCAAGACCACGGTGATCTTCGCCGTGGCGGTGGTGAGCAGCGTGATCGGCGCGGTGGTCCCCGCGATCCAGGCGGCACGGCTCAAGCCGGTGGACGCGCTGCGGTTTGAGTGATGTTTACGAAAGCCCACGGCTTCAGCCGTGGGTCGTCGTGCGGTCTCGCGGACCCACGGCTGAAGCCGTGGGCTTTGCAGTCGATTTTGCTTACGCCGCTTCCATCGTTTCGCGTAGGCGCTTGAGCGTTTCGTGCTCGATTTGGCGGACGCGTTCTCTTGTCAGGCCGATGCGGGCGCCGATTTCCTTGAGGGTCATCGGTTCGCCGTCGTTGCCTTCGAGGCCGTAGCGGAGCTTGAGGATCGTCGCGGCCCGTTCGTCGATCTGCTCCAACACGCTTGCGAGCTTTTTCAGGTCGTCGCGGTGGCGGACGAGCTCGTCGGGGAAGGGGGTGCGGTCGTCGGAGACGACGTCGGCGATGGTGGCTTCCTCGCCATCGGGGCCGGTGCCGCCGAACTGGCTCGGGGCGTTGAACGCCTTGATCGCCTTGCGGATGATCTTGACCTTCTTGACCGGCACGTCCATCTCCCGGCCGATCTCCGAATCGCGCGGCGGGCGGCCGAGCTTTTCTTCGAGCTTGTGGTGGGCCCGGCGGAACTTGGTCATGAGTTCGACCATGTACGCGGGAATGTGAATCGGCTGGCCGCCGTTGATCAGGGCACGCTTGATCGCCTGCTTGATCCACCAACTGGCGTAGGTGGAGAAGCGTGCGCCGTTTTCCGGGTCGAAGCCCTCGACGGCTTTGAGCAGGCCGACGTTGCCTTCCTCGATGAGATCGAGCAGCGTGAGGCCGCGGTTGGTGTAGTGCTTGGCGATGTTGACGACCAGGCGCAGGTTGGAGCGGACCATGCGGTCACGGGCGCGGGCGTCCTGATGGTGGATGATCCGACGGGCGAGCAGCTTCTCGTCGTCGGCGGTGAGCAGCGGCGAGTTGTTGATCTGCTTGAGGTAGATCTGGATGGGCGTCTGCACCGCGGATGAGCGGGCGGCAGCTTTGGGTTCGGCCTTGCGGGCCGACGCACGTTTGGTTTTCTCCGCCTTGGCGACCATGCAGTGCGCATCGGGTCGAACTCACCGGGGGTTTACCGGCGAAATCAGCCTAATGCGGGCCAGCCGCCGAGTAATCGGACGGCGTCGGCGCTGCTTCGGAAGTGCCAGCGGATCGCCTCGGCACAACGCACGAATGCGTCGTCGTCGGGCCGACACATGACCTCCAAGTAGAACATCTGCGGCTCGATGTCGTGGTTGGCCCCGAAGGCGGGGCGGCTGTGGATCTTGGCGATGTTGAGCCGGTGGAAGGCGAACTGGGCGAGCAACTCCGCGAGCAGGCCGGGGCGTTCCTCCGCGGGCGTCACCGCGAGGAGCGTCCGATAGTCACCGGCCCGCAGATCAGCAGGCGTGTCAGCGACGAAAAGGAAGTCGGTGAAGTTGGCCCGGCCGCCACGACGGTTGCCGACGTCGTCGTGGATGACCGTGAGCCCGGCGGCTTCGATGGCGGGGCGGGCGGCGAGCGCGGTGCCGCCGTCGGTCGCGGCGAGCTTGGCGGCGTCGGCGGTGCTCGGGGCGGCTTGCGTGGCCCGGCCGGCGATCCAATCACTGCACTGGGCGAGCGCCTTCGGGTGCGATCGGATCGGCTCGCCCGCGCCGCCGGCGGCGAACGTGACGGGGATTCGCACCGCGCCGTTCACGTGCAACTCACGCTCGAAAATCAGGTCGATCGGTTCCTGAACCAAGCCTTCGAGCAGGTTGTAGTACGGCAGCACGCCGACCGCGTCACCGCCGACCGCCGACGCGAGCGCGTCGAACGACGGTTGTGGGATAAGTTCGTCGCCGAAGTGTCGGGCGGCCGCTTCGGAAAACGTGCCGCGCGGTCCGAGGTGATGAACAGGCATCACGGAAGCCTACACCACGGTTATGCTGATGCCATGAACGATGCCTGGCTCACGGCGGCTCGCGAGACCCTCGCTGGCTACCGGCGGATGATCGACGCGGTTTTGGAGCAGACCGACGACGAGGTTCTGGTGCGTCGGCCGCGGCCGGGGATGAACAGCATCGCGGTCATCTTGCGGCACTTGGGCGGTAATCTGCAGAGTCGGTTCACTGACTTTCTCACGACCGATGGCGAAAAGCCGACGCGCGATCGCGACGCTGAGATGCAGGACTGGCCGGGCAGCCGCGCGGAGTTGATGGCGTGGTTCGATACGGGTTGGTCTTGCTTTACCGAAACGCTCGAAGCGCTCGGACCTGCCGACGTTGACCGAACGGTTTGGATTCGCGGCGTCGACCATACGATTCCCGATGCGATCGACCGTGCGTTGACTCATGTTTCGTATCACATCGGCCAGGTGATGCTGTTGGCACGTTTGCTCCGTGAGAGCGACGACGGCTGGAACTGGCTGACGGTCGCGCCGGGCGAGAGCCGGGCGTTCAACGAGGAGACCTGGGGCACGGCGGCGAGCCGGAGTGTGCTTGGCGCGCAACCCAAAGCCCACGCCTGAAGGCGTGGGCTTTCGGTGATTCGTGCGTTGACGTTGTGACCTATTCGAGGCCGCCGCGGAGGTTCTTGCGGTCGGTGCGCTGGGAGCGCTCCTCCTCGCGCTTCTCCTGGTCGGCGGCCCACTGGGCACGCTTGAGCGAGAGACCGATCTTGCGCTCGTCGGGGTCGACGCGGAGGATCTTGACCTCCAGGTTCTGGCCGGCCTTGAGCTCGTCCTCGGGCTTCTCGACCTTGTGGTCGGCAATCTCCGAGACGTGGAGCAGACCTTCGAGACCGGGCTCGAGCTCGACGAAGACGCCGAAGTTGGCGATCTTCGTGACCTCGCCCTGAACAACCATGCCCGGGCGGTAGTTCTCGGGGATGACGTTGAGCCAGGGATCTTCCTGCATCTGCTTGAGCCCGAGGGCGATCCGTTGCTTCTCCTGATCGACGCTGAGCACGACGGCCTGGACGTCCTCGGACTTTTTGAGGATCTCGGACGGGTGGCCGACCTTCTTGGTCCAGCTGAGGTCGGAGACGTGGAGCAGGCCGTCGATGCCTTCCTCGATCTCGACGAACGCGCCGTAGTTGGCGATGTTGCGGACCTTGCCCTCGATGACCGAGCCGGGCGGGTACTTGTCGGCGACGCGGTCCCAAGGGTTCTCTTCGACCTGCTTCATGCCGAGCGAGATTTCCTGCTTGTCCTTGTTGATCTCGAGGACCTTGACCTGAACTTTCTGGCCTTGGGTGACGACTTCCGAGGGGTGGTTGATGCGCTTGGTCCAGGACATCTCAGAGATGTGGACCAGACCCTCGACACCGTCTTCAAGCTTGATGAAGGCGCCGTAGGACATGATGTTGACGACCTCGCCCTCGTGGACGCTGCCCATGCCGTAGCCGGTCTCGATGTTCTCCCAGGGGCTGGAGGTTTTCTGCTTGAGGCCGAGTGCGATCTTCTCTTTCTCGTAGTCGATGGAGAGGACCTTGACCTCGATCTCCTGATCGATCTTGAGCATCTCGCTCGGGTGGCCGACGCGGCCCCAGGACATGTCGGTGATGTGGAGCAGGCCGTCGATGCCGCCGAGGTCGATGAACGCGCCGAAGTCGGCGATGTTCTTGACGACGCCGGTGGTGATGTCGCCTTCCTTGACCGCGTTGAGGGTCTTGGACTTCTGTTCCTCACGCTGCTGCTCGATGAGCTTGCGGCGGGAGATGACGATGTTGCGACGTTCCTCGTCGATCTTGAGGATGAGCGCTTCGACTTCCTGGCCGATCCAGTCGCTGATCTCGCCGGGGCGACGGATGTCGACCTGCGAGGCGGGGAGGAAGACCGGCACGCCGATGTCGACAAGCAGGCCGCCCTTGATCTTTTTGGCCACCTTGCCCTTCACATGGTCGCCTTCCTGCTTCTCGACCATGATCTTTTCCCAGTTGATGATCCGGTCGGCCTTGCGCTTGGAGATGCTCAGGCTGCCCGAATCCTGGTCGACATTTTCGAGCAGGACGCGCACCTCGTCACCGACGCTCATCGAGTCCGGATCATCGAACTCGTTGCGATCGAGGATGCCCTCGGACTTGAGTCCGAGTTCGACGACGAAGTCTTCGCCGGCTTTGCCGCTGATGCGGCCGGTGATGATGCTGTTGCTGCGGAAATCCAAGACCTCGTCGCCCTGGACGAGGGAGCCAAGATCATCGGCGGCTTCCTCGCCGATGGCATCGATCACGAGGGTGCTGGCTTCGTCTTCGAAGGTGTCCAGCTCAGAAAGAAGGTTGAAATCGACCATAAAAGTACCGTGAATCCGACGGGCCGATGGCGGCACCGTCCACTGGGAAAAGGCGGCAATAGCGATTTGCAAATGCACCGACCGGCGGGACGCCGCCTCATCGCCCGGTTCGGTCGCACCACGGACAATGTGGCGCAAGCTAGAGGATAGCCTCGCCCCGGTGATCGCTCCACCGGCACCGCAGCATATTGAGGCCGTCAAATCCCCGGCGCTGCCAAGGCACTTTCGAACGCATAACCTGCCCGCAATGATGCGACGCAACACCGGCACAAAGTTGTCTTTCGCCGCCTGCGGGCTGCTCGCCGCGATGCTGCTTGCGCCCGGTTGCGCAAGAGTCACCACGCCTAGTGATGACGGTTCGGCCGACATTCGACCGACGCGGGCCGGGCTGACCGAACGTCAGCGGGCAGACAATGTCGCCTCGTTCGACCTGACGTGGGAAACCATCCGCGACAACCACTACGACGCCAACCTCAACGGCGTTGACTGGCAAGCGGTGCGTGACGAACTGCGGCCCGAGGTGATCGACGCCGAGTCGATGGCCGAAGCGCGGGCGGTCATGCAGGAAATGATCGGCCGGCTCAGCGAGTCGCACTATGCGATCATCCCCGCCGACTCGTTCGAGAGCGGGCTGACCGAGGAACTCCTCAGCGATGACCCGACCACCGCCCCGGCCGGTAGCGGCAGCAGCGGGCTGCCGGGCACCGTCGGTTTCGATATCGCCATCGCCGGCGACGCGGCCATCGTCACGAACGTATCCGACGAGGTCGCCGATCGGTACCCGGCGGTTGTGCCGGGCGCGGAGATCATTGCCGTCAACGGCAAGCCGCTCGAACCGTTGCTTGACCGCCTCTACGACGAAACCAACGGAGACCTCCTCGGCGAGTTCGTCCGCAAGATGGCGGTAACCGACCTGCTCAACGGAGATCGCGGCAGCGCGGTCGAAGTTGAGTTGGAGAGTGTTGATGGCCAACGCGACCTCGTTGGTATCGAGCGCACCGCGCCCGAGGGTGAGTTGGTGCAGTTCGGAAATCTGCCGCCGTTCCCGATGACGGTGGAGTCGAGGACGTTCGATTCCCCCGAGGGTCCGGTCGTGTACATCACGTTCAACATTTTCCTCGCACCGCCGAAGCTGATCCCCGCAATCCGTGACGCCGTGCAGAACGCCGTTGAGCAAAACGCGGCCGGTGTCATCATCGATGTTCGCGGCAACCCCGGCGGGCTCGGTGCGCTAGCCGGCGGGATCGTGGGGTACTTCGTCGACGAGACCGGCCTGAAGCTCGGGACGATGGAGCAGCGGGGCACCACGCTCGACTTCAACGTCAACCCACGCCGGCCGTACTACGACGGGCCGCTCGCGGTGTTGATCGACGGCGGCTCGATGAGCACGTCGGAGATTTTCGCACAAGGCTTGGCCGACCTCGATCGCGCCCGCTTGTTCGGTACCCGCACCGCCGGGGCCGCGCTGCCGAGCGTCATCATCGATCTGCCCAACGGTGACAAACTTCAATACGCGTTCGCCGACTATGTGTCGGACAAGGGCCAACGCCTCGAAGGCAACGGTGTCCAACCCGACGTTCGCGTCGTGCCGGATCGTGCGACGTATGCCGCCGGAAAGGACCCGGTGATCGAGGCGGCGTTGCAGTGGATCACCCAGGTCCGTGCCGCCGAGCGCGAGGAGAACCGCCGCAATGGCACGCGCCGCCGGGCGGCTTGAGCCTTGCACGACCGAACCGCGATTCCGTGAAACTTTGACCCGCTTTCCCCGTAGAACCCCATCATGACCAAGACCACGACCCTTCGTACGACACTCGTTCTGGCCGCCGCCCTTGTCGCGCTGCCGGCGTTCGCCCATGACCATGCCACGACCACGCCAGCGACTCAGCCGTCGACGGTGCCGTCCACGGGCCCGGCGACCGAGCCCGCCGCTGATCATGGCGATGCGTCGGAAGTGACCGCCCAGCAAGTCATCGATGCCTACATCGAAGCGACCGGCGGTCGCGCGGCGTACGAGACCGTCGCCGAAGCGTCCTACGTCATCGACGGCAAGATCATCATTCAGGCCCAGGGCATCGAAGGCACGTACAAGATGTACCGCGACGGCGAGAAGATGCTGATGGTCGCCGACATTCCCAACTTCGGGGAGATCAAGCGTGGCTACGACGGCGAGACGTTCTGGGAGTCCAATCTCATGACCGGTGCCCGCATCGTCGAAGGTGCCGAGAAAGAGGCGACCGTCCGCGAGAGCGGATTCGATTCGCTGTTAAATCCCACCGAGCACTACGAGTCCATGACCGTTGTCGGCACCGAAAACGTCAACGGTGAGGAAACCCACAAGGTCGAACTCGTCGACAAACTCACCGGCGAAACCGAAACGCGCTTCTACAGCATCGAGACCGGCCTGTTGCTCAAGGCGACCGTGTTTGCGCCCATGCCGGGCAGCGTTGTCGAGACCACGGTCCAGTTCGACAATTACAAGGAGTTCCTCGGCATCCTGATGCCGACCGAAACGACCCAGTCGCAAATGGGCGGGTCGGTGTTGCTCACGGTTTCGGGTGTGTCCGACGAGTTTGACCTCGGCGGCAACTCGTTCGACGTGCCTGACGAACTAAAGTAAATGCGATCGAATTCGTCACGCGATCCACAAGTGCAGGGTGCCCGTGCGGGCATCCTGCACTTTTTGCTTGGTTTCTACGAAACCCGGCCCCAGCCGACCCGACTCCAGACCCGCTCGTGAAGGTAGTAGAGCAGTAGCTTGCTGGGTACTTCGACCACGGCGATGCTGCCGACGGCACTGGCCTTGCCCGCGGTGTCGCCGGTGTCGAATAGGGTGAGTGCGACCAATGCGATGACGCCGGTCGTAATCGAAGCCAGCGCACGCCAACTAACCGTTTTGGCAATTGACCGCGCCCGGGTCTCGGTCGAGGCCTGCTCGGCCTTGCTCTCATGTTCGACGGTCGGGGCTGCTGCCATGGTCATTCGTCAAAAGCTGCAATGGAAAAGGCCGTCAGTCAAAGTCCGGTAGTCCGGTCTCCTCGCGTGCCTCACCGTCGACTTCTTCGCTTTCGGGCAGGTCGTATACCCGAAGCCAGGCGACCTCGGTCGCCGTGGCCGGCACCTCGCGGAGCGGGAACGTGCCGTTACCGACCACGGCTTCGACCTTTCCGTCGACCGGACGGAAGCCCAGCCGTGTTCCCTGTGGCACCGCGACGACGCTCCCTCGGACGATCCGCCATTCCTCGTCGGTCGTGTTGCGATGGCCGAGGGCGAACGTTCCCTTGTCCGATGTCAGCACCGCCGGGGTCTGCCGGGAAAGCTCGAACGGCATCAACAGTTCCGGCTCTTTCGCCGGCAAACATCCCGCCAATCCGACCAGGATTAAGAGCCCTAAGCATCGCATGCCGCAGCGTAGGACAACGGCGCGGGTCAGTCCGCCAGCGTGCCTTTGGTGCTCGGGACGTCGGAGCCGCGGCGGGGGTCGTGTTCGACGGCGGCGCGCAGGGCGACGGCGGTGGACTTCCAGATGGCCTCGGCGAGGTGGTGGTCGTTGTCGCCGTAGGGGGCGTGCTGGTGGAGGTTGAGCTTGCCCGCGTTGGCGAAGGACTTCCAGAACTCGCGGACGAGCTCAACGGGGAAGTCGCCGATGGTGGTGCCGACGAAGTCGACGGTGAGGACGTGGGCGGGTCGGCCGGAGAGGTCGATGATCGCTTCGGCGAGGGCTTCGTCCATGGGCACTTTCGCCGAGCCGTAGCGGCGGATGCCGGCCTTGTCGCCGATGGCCTGGAGCAGGGCTTGGCCCAGCGCGAGGCCAACGTCTTCGACGGTGTGATGCGCATCGACGTGGAGGTCGCCCTTGGCTTCGACGGTCAGGTCGATCAGCGCGTGGCGGGCCAGCAGGTCGAGCATGTGGTCGAAGAACCCGACGCCGGTGGCGAGGGTGGATTGGCCGGTGCCGTCGAGATCGAGCTCGATGCGGACGTCGGTCTCGCCGGTGGTGCGTTGGATGGAAGCGGTGCGTGCCATGGGTTAGCCGAGCAGGGTGGCGAGGGCGTCGAGCAGCGCGGCGTTTTCGGCCGGCGTGCCGATGGTGATACGGAGCTTATCGGTCAAGCCGGGCGTATCGAACCAGCGGACGAGGATCGCCTGACTCTTCAGGGAGCGGTAGAGGTCACCGGCGTCGTGGCCGGTGGGGACGGTGGCGAGGACGAAGTTGGCCCGGCTCGGTAGCAAGTCGAAACCGAGCTCGGTCAGTTGATGCGTGACGCGATCTCGCTCCTGACCAACGGCGGCCCAGCTCCGGGCGGCATGGTCAACGTCCGTCAGTGCGGCCGTCGCAGCCGCGATGCTGACGGCGTCGCAGTTGTAGCTGTCCTTGACCTTCAACATCTCCCCGATCAGCCCGGCGTCCGCGACGCAGTAACCAAACCGCAGCCCGGCCAGCGCGTACCCCTTGCTCAACGATCGGCTCACGATCACGTTCGGATGGTCGCGAACGAGCCCCATGCAGTCGGCCCCGGCAAAGTCGGCGTACGCCTCGTCGACCAGCAACACGCCGGGCACCCGGCTTGCCAGGTCGGCGATCGCGTCGGGCTCAATGAACGTGCCGCTCGGGGAGTTCGGATTGACAATGAACGTCAACGCCGGCTTCGCCGCGACAAGCTCGTCGACCGGCAGTTGCCAGCCATCCGCCCATGGCATCGTGACCACCCGCGCGTCCTGCAGCTTCGCAAGCACCGCGTAGAGCGAGTACGTCGGCGTCGGGTAGGCGATGATGCCGTCGACGGGTTCGACGAAGGTGCGGATCGCGATGGTGAGGATGTCGTCGGAGCCGTTGCCGGCAAGGACGTTGTCGCGGGCAACGCCGTGGCGATCGGCGGCGACATCGCGGAAGTTGTTGGCGACGGGATCGGGGTAACGCTGCAGTGCATGCGGCTGAATGTCGGCGATCGCGGCCATGACGGCCGGGCTTGGCGGGTAGGGGTTCTCGTTGGTGTTGAGCTTGACGATGCGCGTGCCGGCCGCCGGCTGTTCGCCGGGGGCGTAGCCGGTCATGGCTTGGATCGTCGGTCGGGCGAGAGACATCGGGTGGGAGTTTATGTGCGTTCGGCCTGGTCACTTAAGTGACCCAGGCCTGAGGGTCAATCGACGCGTGCCCGGACACTCGCGGCGTGGGCGTCGAGGCCCTCGGCGGTGGCGAGGGCGTCGACGTGCGGGGCGTCGGCGGCGATGCCAGCGGCGGTGTACTCGACGGTGCCGGTGCGCTTGAGGAACTCGAAGACGCTGATGCCGCCGCCGAAGCGGGCGGTGGTGTTGGTCGGCAAGCAGTGACTCGGCCCGGCGACGTAGTCACCCGCCGCGACGGGCGAGTGCTTGCCGAGGAAGACGCAGCCAGCGTTGTTCAGCTGAGCCAGCGTCGCCCGCGGGTCGGCGGTCTGGATGTTGACGTGTTCGCCGGCGAACCGGTCGGCCAGCGGGAGTAACTGCTCCATGTCGCCGACGAAGATCGCCGAGTGTTTCTCCAACGCCGGCTTGATCGCGGACTGACGCGATAGTGTTTCGAACTGCTTGCCGACTTCGGCCACGACCGCTTCGGCGAGATCGCGGCTGTCGGTGAGGAGGAAGCAACTGCCCGGGTCGTGCTCGGCCTGGGCGAGCAGATCGGCGGCGACGAACGCGGGGTTGGCCGTGTCGTCGGCGATGACCAGCACTTCGCTGGGCCCGAGGAATCCGTCGACACCGACGCCGCCGGAAAGCAGGCGCTTGGCGATCTGCACGAACGTGTTGCCCGGGCCGACGATCTTGTCGACTGCTGGGATCGACTCGGTGCCGAAGGCGAGGGCGGCGATGCCGGCCGCACCGCCGGCGCGGACCATGAACGGCAGGCCCAGCTCATGGCCGGCCGCGAGGACCAGATCGCTCTTGCCGTACTTGCTCGGCGGCGTCGCGGCGACGACGGTCTCGACGCCCGCGACCTGCGCCGGCACCGCGAGATGGATCAGTGACGACGGGTAGCTCGCCTTGCCGCCGGGGAAATAACAACCGGCCGACGCGAGTGGCGTCCACCGCAGCCCGAGCGTCACACTGTCGCGCCGCATCGGCTCGGGCTGGGTCGGCATGAAGTGCTGCTGGTAGGCACGGACTTGATCAATCGAACGCCGCAGGGCGACGCGCAGCGCTTCGGATACGCGTTCGTGAGCCTCGGCCATCTCACCCGGCGTGACGCGGATCTGCTCGGCGGTGAACTCGGAATCGTCGAACTGCCGGGCGGATTCGACCAGCGCATTGTCGCCACGCTCGGCGACGTCGGCCATGATCTTTCGCACGGCGTCCTCCTGCTCGGTCGCGACGATGAGCGAACGCGGATCGAGCCGAAGGGCGTCGAGGTAACGCTCGACCTCGGCAATGTCATGGATGGGCAGCATCAGTCTGCACCGCCATCGAAGTCGAAGACGCGCACGTCGTCGAAGTTGTCCTTGTGCAGCGCGATGAACTCGTCGTGCTTGGGGTGCGGGCCGTAGACGTCATGGCCGGCGACGTCGTCGAACGTGACCGACAGACCGACGTGGTAGTCGCGGTACACGACGGGGCGGTCGGGCGTGTCGGCGGGGGTGCCGACGTGGAAGCCGCGGACGGTGTCGATGTCGCGCAGAAGCCGCGTCGCGTCGGCGATCAGGGCGTCGGCTTGGGTTGGGGCCTTCAGGCGGAAGAGGACGACGTGGGTGAGCATGGTCGGACCGTAGGTCGGTTTGGTTCCGGCATGTTCAGTAAACTGAACAAGCCAGGCCTACTCGACGACTCGGACGGTGCTTTCGCCGGGTTTGAGCAGGTCGTAGATCAGGGCGACGTCGTCGGGGAGCAGGCGGACGCAGCCCATGGACGCGTTTGTGCCGATGGTCTCGGGCTCGATGGTGCCGTGGATGCCGTAGGACTGCTGGCCGACGGCATCGCCTTCGATGCCTTCGAGGCCGATCCAGCGTTCGCCCAGCGGGTTCTCCGGATCGTCGGCCGCGACGACTTCGCCCGTGCGGGGGTTGGTCCACTTGGGGTCCTCGACCTTGCTGGTCGTGCAGCGCCAAAGTCCGGTCGGCGTCGACGAGTCCTCGCCCAGGCCGACGGGCAGCGTCGTGACGTACGTGGAGCCGGGACCGCCCGGGCCACCCAGGTAAAGGTCGAGCGTAAAGTCGGACTTGTCGACCACGGCATGGAACGGCCCACGCACGGCCTTGATCCTCTGGCCAACACGGATGCGGTTGGGGTTCTCGATGCCGTTGATGCGGGCCATGCCTTGCCAGGGCACGTCGAAGGGCCGGGCGAGCCGGGCCAGCGCGCCACCCGACGGAACCTCGACGACATCGACCAGGGGGTCGGCGGGGTCGACCTCGGGCGAGAGGATGAGTGTTTGTTGCAACTCGGCGATGGCTTGCTTGAGCTTTTGGGGATCGCGGAGGTTGAGATCGCCGGCGACGAGGCGATCGTTGAGCATCGTGCGGGCCTGCACCCGTTTGCCGGCATCGGCGAGTTGGCGAGCCTGTTGCAGAAACGCCGGGTCGAGCGCGGCCGTCGTCGATCGGACCGTCGGCGTCGCAACGGCAGCCTCCGAGGGCTCGGGTGTCGGTGGTGTGGCGATGACGGTTTGGATTGTTCGGCTTTCCGTCGTTGATGCGTCGTCCGCCGGTGTGCTTTCGACTTCCGTCGTCGGCTGCATCAGCTTGAGTGAGTCGGCCGAGGTTTCGGGGGATTCCCGGAGAACGATCCATACCGCGGCCACGAGTGCGACGGCCAAGGCGAGGGTGGTGAGGATCGCCGCGGTGGGGCGGCGGCGGTGGCTTTTCTTGAGCTTCAACTGTGGCATTCCGTCTCCATCAGCGGCGTGGGGTGAAGTGGCCGCGATGGTAGGGGAAGTCGTCGCGGCTCGAAACACCGTCCCGAAACACCGGGTTCCCGAACGTCGCCTCCGAACACCGCTGCGCTCAACAGCTCAATGCCGCTTCCTTGACCCGCTCGAGCTGCTGGGCCATCGCGATCTGCTGGGAGTCCTGAGCCGCCGCACGTTGTTCAGGCGTGCTGTTGCGTGACCAGGTGCCGTCGGCGGCAAGGTTCCAACTATGGTGTTCGTCGGCGATTTGCTGGCTGAGCAGTTCATCGAGCCGGGCCTGGAGTAGCGTGCTTTCGACCGGCGTGATCGCTTCGACCCGCCAGTCGAGGTTTCGGCTCATCCAGTCGGCGCTGCCAATGAAGTACTGCTGGTCGCCGGCGTGGTGGAAGTGGTAGACGCGGCTGTGTTCGAGGAACCGGCCGAGGATGGATTTTACGCGGATGTTATCGCTGAGCCCGGGAACGCCGGGGCGGAGGCAGCAGAAGCCGCGGACGATCAGGTCGATCTTCACACCGGCCCGGCTCGCGGCATAGAGCTCCTTGATGAGCCCCTTGTCCTGGAGTTGGTTCATCTTGGCCCGAATCCGTCCGGGCTTGCCAGCCTTGGCCTGCTCGGCTTCGAAGCGGATCAACTCGACGAACCGGTCGCGCATGTTCACCGGCGCGATGAGCAGCTTGGCGTAGTCGCGTTTGAGCGATCGACCGGTGAGGTGGTGGAAGAGGTTGGTGATGTCGGTGCAGATGTCCGGGTCGGCGGTGAACAGGCCCAGGTCGGTGTAGAGCTCGGCGGTGCGGGCGTTGTAGTTGCCGGTGCCGATGTGGGCGTAGACCTTTGGGCCGCCGGATTCCTCGCGGACGACCATGGCGGTTTTGGTGTGGGTCTTGAGCCCGACGAAGCCGTAGACGACATGCACGCCGGCCTTCTCCAGGGCTTGGGCGATCTGCACGTTCCGCTCCTCGTCGAAGCGTGCCTTGATCTCGACGAGCACCGCGACCTGCTTGCCCTGTTCGGCGGCACGAATCAGGGCCGGCACGAAGTTGCTGCCTCGGCTCGTGCGGTACAGCGTCATCTTGATCGCCAGCACCGACGGATCGTCGGCGGCTTCGAGGATGAACCGCTCGACGCTGTCGGCGAAGTCTTCGTAAGGGTGGTGTACCAACACGTCGCCACGGCTGATGACGTCGAAGATGTTGGCATCCTCGTCCGCAAACCTCGGCGGCGTCGTCGGTGTCCACGGGTCGAACTTCAAGTCCGGACGGTCGATGTCGATCAGTTGGAACAGGTCGTCCATGTCGATCGGGCCGGGCAGGGTGTAGATGTCTTCCTCGGCCGTGCCGAGCCCGTCGACGATCATCTTCCGCATGGCGGGGTCCATCGCCATGGGCAGTTCGAGCCGGACAACGCCGGCCATGCGTCGCTTGCGGAGTTCCTGCTCGACCATCGCCAGCAAGTCGTCGGCGTCTTCCTCGTCCATCTCGACATCGGCATTGCGGGTGACGCGGAAGAGATGGTGCTCGACCACGGTCATCCCGTGAAAGAGCTGTTCGAGGTTCGCGCCGATGACGCCTTCCAGCGGGACGAAGGTGCGGCGTAGCGCGAGTTCGCCGTCGACATCGCTGGCTTCCGGGTTGGGCGTGACCGGCACCCAGCGCGGCAGGTTCTCTGGCAGCTTGACCCGCACGAAGCTGGGCGTGCCGTCGGGGCCCTTGAGCATCACGCCCATGCTCTTGCTCAGGTTGCTGATGAACGGAAACGGGTGTCCGATGTCCACGGCCAGCGGCGTGAGAATCGGGAAAACCTGCTTGGCGAAAAACGCGTCCGCCTCAGCCCGTTGGCTCGGTGTCAGGTCGGCGTAGCGGCGGACGCTCACGCCTTGTTTCTTCAGCGCCGGGTGGAGGTCTTCGAACCAGCACTCGTTCGCTTGCCGGAGCAGTGGGCGGATCTTGGCGTGGATGGCATCGAGCTGTTCACGGGCGGTGAGACCGTCCGGGCTGAGCTTGGCCTGCTTGGCAGCGAGCTGCCGCTGGAGGCCGCCGACGCGTTTCATGAAAAACTCGTCGAGGTTGCTCGCGAAGATCGCAAGGAAACTCACCCGCTCGAGCACCGGTTTGGTCGGATCGCCGGCCAGTTCCAGCACGCGGGTGTTGAAGTCCAGCCAGGACAGTTCCCGATTTAGCAGGCGTGGTTGATCGACGGCCTGCACGTTGTCCGAACCCGCGCTTTCCATGCAAAAGCATACCCCAAGATCGGCGGGGAAATGTTAACGGCTGGCAATTCGTGGGGCCAAACAAACACATCGCCAGGCGACACCATTTTCCTGTCACCGCCGATTGGCCGGTTCGAGGAATCGCGGTGTCGCATGGCGATGGCTTCCGAGTTAACGACGGGCAAGCCCTGCGTTACTTCTTGCGGCGATCGCGCCGGGCTTTGCGCTTCTTACTTCCAACCTTGCGGCGACGTCGGGGCTTGGGCATGCGTCAATCTCCAAATAGTTCGGCTTGTGGACTCAAACGGGCCGACACCAAGGCACAAGCCATGGCGTGGCGGTCGGGAAGTGTAGGACCGTCGAAAGTGCTGCGACAACGCAGCATTCGTTCGGCCACGTTTCGTTGACCAGGCCTTGGCAAATTCGTTATCTCGCCGCGTTTCCCGTGGCGCCTCTCACCCGTCACGGTCCGCCGACGCGATTCACATGACTACACCAAACGTCACCGAAGAATCCGGCCCGATGTTTCAGTGTGACGACTGCGGCAAGCAGTGGCCATGGAACGATGCCATCGCCGGCAAAAAAGCCAAGTGCAGTTGCGGAACCGTCATGCTCGTGCCCACCGTTCCGCCGGAACGCGAGGTGGACGACTTTGACGATGACGCGGGCATGTACGACTTCGCCGACGATGACGAAGACGATCTGCCGGCCGTCGGTGGGAAGGTACGCCACTGTGGTGGGTGCCAGAGCGAAGTCGCGACCGACGCGGTGATCTGCACCGCCTGTGGGTTGGACTTTCGGACCGGCAAGAAGGTCGGGGCAGTTCCTACCCCGCAGCCGTCGGCCGCGCCGACGGGTCTGGGGGTCTGGGCGCGACGGCGGCACCGCCCCCACGCCGTCCCGTGACGACCGGTGACAGCCAAGGCGAGGCGGCCGCGCTGCTCAAAAAGCTCGGTCTGCTCGCCGTCGTCGTCGTGGTCTTCATCGGCGGGTTCGTGGGCATCAAGACTTTCATGGGCGGCGAGGATCTCTCCAAACTCCACCCCAAGGATCGTGCCGCGCGTGAACATATAGACTCGTACACCACGGTCGAAGCACGTGAATGGCTGACCGGTAGCAAGCGGACGATGCTCAGCGGCATGACCGACTACCAGGCCGAGCATCGGATCGATCAGTGGTACAACATGGGGGCGAAAACCGTGTACAGCTTCGGCGGCGGCATGAGCATGAAGGTGATATTCGAGCTGCCCGACGATCCTGCCAAGCGGGAAAAGCTGTTTGCCTGGCGTGCAAGCTGGTACGCGGAGATGTTCGAGGAGGCACTGCCGGACGAGGGCCAGCAGTACATGGTCGTCAAGCTCCGCCTGTAGCGTTTGGCCGGGCCGCCAGACGCCCCATGCGGTGTTTCCTGCAAAAATATGTATGCTCGCGGCGTGCCTGATACGAAGCTCAAATCCACGTTGATCCCCGGTGGGTACCAGTTCGCCGGCGTTGCCGCCGGGATTAAGAAGAAAGCCGGTGAGCTCGACGTCGGCCTGATCGTCAGCGATAAGCCCGCCGCGATCTCCGGTGCGTTCACGCAGAACACCGTCGTCGCGGCCCCGGTGGTCTTCGCCAAGGATCTCGTCGGCGGCGGGACCGTGCGGGCCATGCTCGTGAACTCCGGCAACGCCAACGCTTGCACCGGCAAGCAGGGCGAGCGGGATGTGATTGCGTCGCAGAAGCTGTTGGCGAAGAAAGTCGGCTGTGCCGTCGGCGAGGTCATGCCCGCCAGCACCGGCATCATCGGACACCCCTTGCCGATGAAAAAGCTCGAGTCCGGCATCGGTAAGGCCGTCGATGCCCTCGGCGACGGCATCGGCGATGTCGAGAACTTCGCCAAAGCCATCCTCACGACCGACACCACGACCAAGGTGTCCGCCGTGTCCGTGAGCATCGGCGGTCAGCCCGTCAAGATCCTTGGCATCGCCAAGGGCAGCGGGATGATCGCGCCGCACATGGAAGTCATGCGGGCGGCCCGGCCCAAGCACGCGACGATGCTGGCGTACATCCTCACCGACGCCGAGATGCCCGCCGCCGCCCTGCGCAAGCTTTGGCGCGACGCCACGGAAGAGACGTTCAATCGCGTCACCGTCGACCGGGATACATCCACCAACGACACCGCGGTGCTCGTCGCCAATGGCGCGTCGGGTGCGAAGATCAACGACGTGGAAGCGACGCGTAAGTTCCGGACCGGGCTGGAGAAAGTCTGCACGGAACTTGCCCGGAAAATTGCGTCCGATGGCGAAGGAGCATCGAAGTTGGTAACGGTCAATGTCACCGGAGCGATCAGCGACGAGGCGGCCGAGAAGATCGCCCGAGGCATCGCCGACAGCCTGCTCGTTAAGACCGCCCTCCACGGCAATGACCCGAATTGGGGACGGATCATCGCGGCCGCCGGTGCCAGTGGCGGGGAGTTTGATCCGAACCTGGCGACTTTGAAGATCGTAAAAACAACGGTCTACGCGAAAGGCAAGCCCAAGCCGTTCGACCCCAAGGTGGTGAGCAAGGCCATGAACGCCAAGGAAGTGGCGCTCAACCTCGCTTGCGGCCAGGAAGAAGGGGCCGCCACCGTGTGGACCTGTGACCTAAGTAAAGACTACATCACGATCAACGCCGAGTACTCGACCTGAACCGGTCGCTCGGCACCGTGGCTCCTAAGTCCACGGGATCGCGGTGACCCGAGCGAAACGGAGCGTTAATCGTATGAAGAGCCAGTTGTTATTCGGAGCCGTCGTCCTCGCCGCAGTCGGCTTGTTCGTGTATTCGGCGACCATCGGTCAGGCTCGCGCCAGTGCCGATGTGAAGCGCCTGCCCGCGCCCGAGACAAACCTCGAGGAGCAGGGCGATACGGCCGAGGCCGTGTTTGCCGGCGGGTGTTTTTGGTGCGTCGAGGCGTACTTCGAGCCGTTGCGTGGCGTGACGGATGTCGTGTCCGGCTACGCCGGCGGCAGTGCCGGTGACGCCAATTACAACGCCGTCTCGGCCGGCAGGACCGAGCATGTCGAGGTCGTGAAGGTCACCTATGACCCGTCGGCGATCACCTACGGGGACTTGCTGCACGTGTTCTTCACGCTGCACAACCCGATGGAAGGCAACGGCCAACGCCCCGATTACGGCCCGCACTATCGGCCCGCTGTTTTCTACGCCGATGCCGATGAGAAGCGTGTCGCCGGTGCGTACATCGAGCAGCTCAACGCGGCCGGTGTTTTCGACGGACCGATTCAGACGGGCCTTGAAGAGTTGATCGAGTTCTTTCCCGCCGAGGAGTATCACCAGGACTTCGCGGCTCGAAACCCGAACCATCCCTACATCGTCCGTTGGTCGAACCCGAAGGTCGTGAAGCTCAACAAGGCCTTCGGCTACCTCATCGGCGAGCCGATGTCCAAGATCGAGCGTTCCGAAGACGAGTGGCGCGAACTGCTCACCAGCGAGGAGTTCTACATCCTCCGCCAGGACGGCACCGAGCGTCCGTTCACCAGCCCGCTCAATGATGAGAAGCGTGACGGCATGTACCACTGTGCCGGCTGTGAGATGGCGCTGTTTTCCTCTGAGGCGAAGTACGACAGTGGCACCGGTTGGCCCAGCTTCTACGAGCCGGTCGCGCCCAACGTCATCGCCGAGAAGGAAGATCGTAAGTTCGGCATGATTCGCACCGAGGTCGAGTGTGCCGGCTGCGGCGGCCACCAAGGCCATGTCTTCAACGACGGCCCCCGTCCGACCGGTCTGCGTTACTGCATCAACGGTATCGCGCTGGACTTCAAGCCGGCCGGATAAGTTGTTTTGTCCCCATCCGATGGCGGAAGCGTGATGTGTTTGTTCACGCTTCCGCCGTCTTGGTTTTGTCACTTCACACCCGAGCGTTCAACCCTCACACTTCCGCTCATGTTCGCACTACTCCTCGCACTGTTTGCAGCGCCCGCCACCCAGCCGGCCCAGGCCACCACGGACGACGCGCCCGATGTCGTGATCGTCTTGACCAACCACGCCGAGCTCGGTGACACGGGCCAACCGACCGGGTTTTTCCTGTCCGAAGCGGCGCACCCCTGGCAGGTTTTCATCGAGGCTGGCTATGACGTGATCATCGCCAGCCCCGAGGGCGGGCTCGCACCGATCGACCCCAAAAGCCTCGATACCGACGATGCCGCCAACGCGGCGTTCCTGAAAGATCAAGAGGTGCAGGGTGAATCGGTGATGACCGTGGCGCTGACCGACGTCGATCTCGCCGACACCGATGCGATCTTTTACGCCGGCGGACACGGCACCATGTTCGACCTGCCCGACCATCCGGCCGTCCTTGCCGTGACGGCTGCGGTCTACGAGCAGGGCGGCGTCGTTGCCGCGGTGTGTCACGGCCCGGCCGCGTTGGTCAACGTCAAGGTCGGCGGCGGCTACCTCGTTGCCGGCAAGCGCGTCACCGCGTTCACCAACGCCGAGGAAGACGCGGTCGAGCTGACCGATGCGATGCCGTTCCTGTTGGAGACCATCCTGGAAGAGCGTGGGGCGACGTTTGTCCCGGCCGACAACTTCGAGGCCAACGCCGTCCGCGATGGTCGCCTCGTGACCGGCCAGAACCCGGCCAGCGCCGAAGCTGCGGCGAAGCTGGTCGTCGAAGCGCTCAGCGAATGAACCGCCTACCGATCGCCATCGGGGCCGAAGACCGCCTCGTGAAGGAGATCGACCGGATGGACGATTTCCAACGTGTCGCCGCGTTGGGCTGCGGTCGCGCGTAGGTGTGTCGCACAGCCGACATTGCCCATCGCGGCGATGTCGGCTTTAGTTTCGGCGATGTGATTGAGCTTGCGGTGTGCCAGTCGCTCGGCCATGCCCGGTTGCGTCAGGTTGTAGGTGCCCGCCGCTCCGCAACAGATCTCGCTTTCGGTCAGCGGCACCAAGGTCAGTCCTGGCACCTCCGCGAGCAAAGTCCGCGGTTCGGCCGTTACCTTCTGCGCGTGGCACAGGTGACACGCGTCGTGGTACGTCACGGTGCGTCGGACCTCGTGCTTCATTTCCGGCATGCCCAGGTCGGTGAGCACCTGCGTGACATCGCGCACGGTCGCCGCGAACTGCCTGGCCTTCTCGGCATACGCCGGGTCGTCCGAGAGTAGGTTGGCGTAGTCGTGGAGCATCGCCCCGCAGCCGGCAATGGTCGTCGCGATCATCTCCGGTCGGTCTTTTTCGAACGCGTCGATGTTTTGGCGGGCCATCCGTTTCGCATCGTCGGTTTCGGCCGCGTGGTGGTGGATCGCACCACAGCAGGTCTGCGCCTTGGGCACCAAGACGTCGGCCCCCGCCGCGGCGAGCAACTCGACCGCTTTGCGGTTGACGTCGTTGAACATGACCGAGCCGATGCAACCGGGCAGGAAGCCGACCTTCGGCTGCGGGGGCGGCTTACCGACGCTGCCCGGCGCGAGCGCGCCGATGAGGTTGCTCACGCCCCCCGACCGCGAACGCTCCGGCAACGGTTTGGGCCAAGCCTCACCGGGACCGAGCATGGCCTCCATCTTGCGAAACGATCGCGGCAGCAGCCGGGGCAAACCGAGACCACGCACCAACCCGTAAAGCTTGAGCTTTTGCAACACCCGCGCCGGCAACAGCGCGAGCTTGAGCCGGGTCGGTTTCGTGAGGACATTGAGGAAGAACCAACGTGTGAGCCCGCCGCCACCGACGGTCGGATCGACGCCGCTCTCGTGCAGTTTGTCACGCGTGTTTTCGAGTAGCTGGTGGTAGACGACGCCCGAGGGGCAAGCCGTCTCGCACGCTCGGCAGTTCAGGCAGCCGTCGAGGTGACCCTTGACCGAATCGTCGTAGGTCACATCGCCGCGGTTGAGCCCGAGCATGAGCATGATCCGCCCACGCGGCGAGTCGGCCTCGTCGAACGTTTCGGTGTACGTCGGACAGGCCGGCAGGCAAAGCCCGCAATGCACGCACGCCTCCCCGGCGGCGACGGCGCCGTCGTCGAGCTTGATCGGGTTGTGGGTACTGCGTTGGTCCACGAGGTGAGCTTACGAGATCGGAAGGGGCGGCAGTGTGTCGTCGGGGTCGAAGCGGTGCTTGAGCCGGGCGAGCAGCGGGCGGACATTCTCGGCCACGTCCCAGCGGGTAGGCTTGCCGTCGGTGTACACAACCGCGTTGCCGCCGTGGCTGGCCAACTTGTCGGCAAGGGCGTTCGGATCATCGGCATTGGCCACGGCAATTCCGTGAACCGGGTCGACCGCCCACGTCGGCGCGTCCGAAGATCGAAGCGCCGCAACCGCCGACGCCGGTGGCAGGGCGACGCGCAGATTGCCGACGGGCGGGGCGGGCCAGAGTTGCCTGCGCAGTTCGTCGGCCCGGTCGAGCCCGATGCCGCGGATGCGGTCGATCGCCGGCCCGTCCATGCCGTCGCGGAGTTCGGCTTCCCAGAACGCGAGCTGACGTCGCTTGCCGATGTAGCCGAGCGTGAGGCCGTTGGTGTGCGCGATGATCCATTGCGGCCGGAGGTCGGTCTGGATGATCCCGTGGACGAACGCGTCGTCGCCTTTTTCGAGGTCGGCGATGAGCGCGCCGTCGGGCAGACGGTGGGTGCGGGTTGTGAGCGTCACCGGCGTACCGAAGCAGCCGGCCGAGCCGACGAGAAATTTGGTGAGGTCGTAGCCCGCGACGTTTTTGACGGTCATGCCGCCTGCGCTGATCAGTTCGCCGCGGCCGTTGGAGAATTGCAGGCCCAACAACAGGTCGCGCCACGCCCCGTAACCGAGCCGCAACGGCCCGGTCGAGTCGGTCAACAGCAGTTCGCCCAACGTCAATGCGGGGTCGCCGTCGATCGGCAGCCACTGCCCGCCCCTGGCCAGTTCCGCGTTGGCGGCCTCTAGGGTGACATCGGCCGCGAACGTGGCATACATGTCGCTGGCGAAATGGACCAGCGTCCCCGGCTCGGTCAGCGGTGTGCGTGGTTCTCGGGTAGGCGCAAGGGCGTGGGCCACATCATCATGGTGGCACATGGGCGGCGATTGTCACGCCCAAGGAACATCGTAACTTGTGCCGGTAATCTGCCGGCGTAACTTGGCGTGCGGTGCGGCGTCAGGGATGTTGGAAAGAAAGTCACCATGGCCCCGACAATCGACAAGCCGCAGCCCGAGCCGGCTCCGCCCAATCTGACTGCGGCTCCCCCCGACATGTCCGCCCCCGACCCTATCCCGACGCCACCCATCTCCGGTCAGAACGACCCCCGCCCGCCCGCGTCGGTACCCGGGTCGGAACTCCCCGACCCGCCGACCACGCCGGCGTCGGTGACCCGCGTGAGTCGCGAGCGCCCCGACTTCGACTACACACCGCCGATGGTCAAACTCGGCTACGTCGTCGCGGCGGTGGTGATCGCCCTGATGTTCATCATGGCCGCAATGTCGGTGATGGGGTAAGAGAAGGCCCTTTGGGATTTATTCGGGTGGTTTCACGATGATTTTGGAAATGCTTGGTCGTAGAATATTCGGGCCGCAGCTCGCTGTTACTCATTTGGGAGATTGAAGTGTCTGCCAAAGTCTACTCTGCAGGAAAAGCCTTAAGCTTGCGTAAGGGTGAGAATATAGAACAAGTGTGGGAATCCTTCGCCACTATGTTCGATCTAAGGGATAGGGCAAATGTTGGGGCGGTCTCATTGGTCTATGGTGGGTACCGGTTTGACGAAAAGGTTCGAGCGGTCAGCGGGGCTCTATCGGCGGGGGTGGGTGATGTCTTTAGGACGACTACATCCCACCAAACACCGCTTTACGCCAAAATCATATCGTGGAAACCGCATGCGGATTTTTCGTTTATCGAGTACTTTTGGATGGAAAACGAAAGTGATCCAAGTAGCCCAAGCCGGACTGACGTATCAGTTAAAGAGCATCCGGAAGGCGTAATGATTGAGATCATTCGCCGTGAAAAAGGTAATGTAAAGACCGGTTTTTTGGATTATCTGTCAGGACGTAAGAACAGTGCCGGGTGGGCTGCTGGACGGCTGGGCCACATTCTCGGCGGCCGATTTTGCGGTGACCTTAAAAACTTGGGTTCGGCGCAAATTGGAAGTTACACTGTTACTCGTGACGATTCGCTGAGGCCGGATTTTCTCGAAACACCTTAGAGGTGATTGGTTGGTGGTGGCGCACTATCCCCGCCGGTCCCTGATGCCGGCGACTTTCATGGGGAGTCCGAAGCAGTCGATGAAGCCGCGGGCGGCGGTGACGTCGTAGCCGTCCATGCTGAAGCTGGCGAGCTCCGGGTCGTACAGGCTGTGCGGCGATTCGACGGCGATGGCGTCGCAGGTACCTTTGTAGAAGCTGAGCGTCACGTCGCCCGTGCATAGTTCGTTGGACTTATCCATGAACGCCTGCAAGGCATCGCGGAGGGGGTGGAACCACTGGCCGTTGTAGACGAGCCGGGCGTAGTCGAGGGCGAGCTTTTCCTTGGCGTGGAACAGGTCGCGCTCGAGGACGAGTTGTTCCAAGGCGTTGTGAGCGCGGTAGAGGGCGGTGCCGCCGGGTGTCTCGTAGACGCCGCGGGATTTCATGCCGACGAGGCGGTTTTCGACGAGCAGTTTGACGCCGACGCCATGCTTGCCGGCGAGTTCGTTGAGTTTCTCAATGAGCGTGTCGCCGGCGAGTTTCTCGCCGTTGACCGCGACGGGGTTGCCGTGCTCGAAGCTGATCTTGACATGCTCCGGCTCGTCCGGCGAAGCGCTGATCGGCTGCGTCATCGTGAGGCACGCTTCCCAGTTCGGCTCGCTCGCGGGGTCTTCGATCTCCGCACCCTCGTGGCTGATGTGCCAGAGGTTGCGGTCTTGCGAGTAGATTTTTTCGCGGGACGACGTGACCGGAACGCCGTGCTCCTTGGCGTAGTCGATGGCGGCCTCCCGGTCGCGAAGTTCGAAGTCCGGCATCTTCCACGGCGCGATGATCTGCAGGTCCGGCGCGAGGGCCATGTAGGTCAGCTCGAAGCGGACCTGGTCGTTGCCTTTGCCGGTCGCGCCGTGGGCGACAGCGTCGGCACCGCACTGCCGGGCCGCTTCGACCTGCGCCTTGGCGATCAACGGCCGGGCGATCGACGTGCCCAGCAAGTAGTCTCGCTCATACGTCGCATGGGCTCGCAGCATCGCGAAGCAGTAATCCTCGGCGAACTCCTTGCGCAGGTCGGCGACGATCACGTCGTCGGCCCCGGACTCGCGGGCCTTCTTCTCGACGCCTTCCAGTTCCGAACCTTGGCCGAGTTCACAGGCAAAGGCGACGCACTGCACGCCGGGGTAGCGGTTCTTGAGCCAGGGCAGGATGACGGACGTGTCGAGGCCGCCGGAGTAAGCCAGCACGATTTTCTTGGGCGCGGTCGTTGCGTCGGACATGGCCGACACGATAGGACGTGCACGGCTTCCCGCCGATCGGACGCGTGCGGCGTTGAAAGGGTTAGTCGCGTCTGGCCCAAATGGCGGTTGTTTACGGGTTGAACTCGTACCACGATGTGTCATTGAACGGTCCGTCGCTCGGGCTTGGCAGAGTCACCATGGCGGACGTCACCCTTTCATCGAGATTCGATATCGATCTGGCCAGCGCCTGGAAGGTCGGCTATCTCAACCACGGGATCCAACTCTCCACCGACGCGATCGACAAGATCGAGAAGGGGCGGCGCATCTTCGAGCAGATCCTCGACTCCGATCGTTGCCGGTACATCTACGGCATCACCACCGGCCCCGGCTCGCGTGCCCACAGCATCCTCAACCCCGAGGCCCAGAACGACCAGGGGCTTCGACTGATTGACTACCTGCCCTCACGGGTCGGCACCGGCGGCCGGTGTTTGTCGCATCACGTGTCCCGTATTGCGGTGATGGCCCGCCTGTCCAACTACCTCGATGGTTACGGCAAGATCCGTGCCGAGACGGTCGAGAAAGTCGTCGGCCTGCTCGAGCATGGCGACGCCTGCGTTCCGTTCGACAGTGCCAACGGACCCGGTGAAGTGTTGCCGTTGAGCTTTCTGCTGAGCCCGATGTCGGGCTGTGAGCTTGCTCCGGGTGAGGCGATGGCGTTGATCAACGGGGCGCCGTTCGCCGTGGGGATGGTGACCGACGTCGCGCTCACGGCACGCCGGCGGTTGATCCTCGCGGTGCGTGTCTTCGTAATGGCGATCGAGGGGGCCAACGCGTGTCTCGATCACTACAGCGACGCGTTGCTGGAGGTCATCGAAGACGGCGACTTACGCACCGCGATCCGGATGATCAACGAACTGCTCGACGGGGTGCCGCCGAACCCCGCGAACTTCACGTCGCGGCCTGGGCAGGCGCCGGTGAGTTTTCGTGTGCTGCCCAACATTCTCGCGTCGGCCGTCCATGCGGTGGGGCGTTCGGAATGCGTGGCGACCACGTCGATGCAAACGGTGGCCGACAATCCGATCTTCCTCCCGCCCAACGACAAGAATCCGGACGGGCAGTTCATTTCGTCGGGCGGCTTTCACAATCATCAGGCCAGCCGGGCGATCGACGGTGTGAACGCGTCGCTGGCCGACTTGTGTTCGCTCGCGTCGAAACAGATCGCGCGGCTGCTCGACGGTCAGGCGTTCGGGTTGCCGCCGCTGTTGATCCCGCCAGGTTCGGGGATCATCGGGATGGAGTACCTGGCCTGGATCCAGAACAGCCACGCCGAGCGGGCCAAGGACAATGCCCGCCCGTCCGTGTTGTCGCTCGGTCTGGAAGATCCTCACGGCGGGCAGGCAGACGTGGCGTCGTTCACGTTCACGTCATACGAGCGCTACCTCGAAGCCAGCGAGGCGTTCGATGCGTCCATGGCGACGCTGGCCATCGCGGCGAGCCAGGCGCTGCTGCTCACTGATCGGCCGGCTCCGCCCAAGCTGAGTGCGCTGCATGACGCGATTCGGGAGGTCGCGCCCCTGATCGACACCAAGGAAGCCGTCAGCCATCTCGGTTCGAGCCTGCACCTGTTGCGTGACCGTTTTGCCGGCGTCGTCGACGGCCAGCAACGTGATCTGGAGAGCGCGTTGCTGGGCGATCTGCCCGACCACTTCGCCGGCGAACATGTCGAGCATCCGTCGGGCCAGCACAACGACCACTACCGGCGGTACGCGTCGGAACCACCGAACTAGGAAGCTCCATGGCCGCGAACGTCGAAGACCTCTATCCGTTGGGCCACCCCGAAGCCGAGCAGGGCCGGCTCGACCTCCAGTCGCGAATCCACGACCGGCCCGGCCTTCGCGAGGTACTCGCCGGTCGACGTGCCGTGCTTGACCTTGGTTGTGGGATCGGCTCGAACGTGCCGTTGTTGCGGTCGATCGAGCCGGGCATCGACTACACCGGCATCGACTTCGGAGACCAGGCGATCGCCGATGCGAAGGCGAAGTTTCCCGGCGAACGCTTCGAGGTCATGGACGCCACGGCGATGTCGCTGGCCGACGAGAGCTTCGATTTCGTGTTTGCAAATCTCGTATTCTGGGCCATTGGCCGGGACTTTCGGGCTGCGGTGGCCGAGGCGTATCGCGTGCTCAAGCCCGGCGGCGTGTTGTACTCGTTCGAACCTGACGGCAAAACGCTCACGTTTTATCCGCCCAAGCCGGCCATCGAGTCGGCGATCGCGCTTTGGGAAACGGCGATGCAACGCCAAGGCCCGGACCCGTTCGTCGGCCGCAAGGTCAACAACGCCGCCCAGGAAGCCGGGTTCGGGAAAATCGACACGTTTCTCTATCCCAAGATTTCCGTCGGCACCGATCCCGATGGCTACCGAGCGGCGGCGAAGAACCTCAGCGGCGTCTACCTAGGGCCGGGAGCGAAGTTCCTCGGCCTCGATGACAACGACCCCAAATGGATGGACGCCCAGGCACAGTTCGCGCAGTGTGAGCCAGGCGACCTGATTCTTGAGTCCTATTACGTCAACCTCGCGACGCGCCAAGGGTGATGTAGGATTACTGGCAACTGCAACCGCCGCCACCCGGCCTGCCGTTGGAGCGCGGTTCCGAGCTTCCACCAGACCCACCGCCGGGGCTGTTTAAACTACCGCTGCCACCGCCGCGAGCGCTGCCACCTAGTACCGAGTTGCCGACGACCTTTGTCCGTTGGCTTTCACTTGTCGCAGTCGTCTCGCCGTTGTTGGCCCCGGCCCCGCCGCGATCGGACTTTTCACCCGAAGAAGACTCGCCGTCGGATGAGCTGGCTCCGCCGCCGAGGGCGAGTTCGCCGCCACCGCTTTGATGCGGGTTGCCGTGGCAGTCCGGGGCATGCGGCGTCGGGGCTACGGCCGCAGTCATTGGCGGCGGCGTGATGAGTTGATCAGTGAGGAAGACCGAGCCGTGCGCGGATGCACGTTCCAGCGGCCGCACCGCCACGTCGTTGGCCAACAGCAGTGCATCGCCCGATTCGTCCGGCGTGAGCCGAAGCGTGAACCCGCCCACGTTCGGACGGAGTGAGAGCCCGGTGACCTTGGTCGTGTCGAAGACACCCCAAACGATGTGCCCGCCGAGCAATCGCCGCAACTCCGCGTGTCCCGGCTCATCGAGCAACTCGGCCAGCCGGTCATCGCCGAAACCGGCGAACGCCTCATCGGTTGGCGCGAAGACGGTGACGGCGTGTTCGCTGTCGAGCACCCGTTGCATTCCCGCGACGGCGAGGAGACGGAGGAAGGTGTGGTGTTCCCCGGTGACCGACAACGCCTGCCACGCCGAGTCGGAACGCTCCGCCGAAGGTATCCGCATATCGACCGAAGTGCCCTTAGCCGTCGGGACCAACAGGCCGGTGACGGTCAACAACATCAACGCCGAAATGACCTGGAACGCTTGGCCCCTATTCATGGAACTAGGATACATGCGTCGACCCGCTCAGTCACGTTTGAATCTCAATCATCGAACGCGACGGTGCCCTCGTCAATGTCTCCGCCGGCGGTCGCGTCGTCGAGGTCCATGAGGAAGTGAACCCGCTCCATGGACTCGCTGCCGATTGTTTTGCGGAGCAGGTGCTTGGCCCGAGCGACCCCGGTCCGTCGGCTGACGTGTCCGATCACGATCGACTCGTTGTTCAGCGTCGGGAGGATCTCGGCGAACTGATCCATGTGCAGGTGCTTGCCCGCCTTGGCTTTGCGCCGGTGCTCGTCGTCGAAAAACGTGCATTCGGTCAGCAGGATGCGGGCGTTTTTGACCAAGTCGTGCTCGAAGACGGTACCTGCGGACGTGTCGCCGAGGAACGCAATGAGCGGGACTTCGAGCTTGTAGTGAACGTCGACGCCGTCGGTGCGGAGTTGGGCGATCTCGTCGCCGGTGCGGTCGTGGTACTCGGGTTTGAGCTTTTGGCGGATTTCGATGAGCACATAGCCGAGCGAGTGTCGGCCGTGGTGGGTGCGGACGGCTTCGATCGCGAAGTCCTTGCGTACGTCGAACCGCAGCCCCGGTTCCATGCCGACGAGCTCGAACGGCACGTCCTGCCCCTCGAGTCGACGCCACTGGGCCATGAGCCGATCGACGTCCTCGAACATCGGGTCCGGCACGAGGACGGTGCTGTTCTTCATCCCCTGGAAGTGCCGCTGCGACAGGTAATACGCCACCCCGGCAAGGTGATCCATATGGGCGTGGGACACACAAACGATGTCGGACGAGAGCATGAACTGCGGTGCCCGACCGAAGTCGAAGCACACGTTCAGTTCTGGCACTTGAATGACCGTCTCCTCGCCCGCGACCGAGTAGCCAAGGATTGTGTACGGCCCGAACGCCAGCTTGGCGAACTTTTGCACCAGGTACGACTTGGTCGGCTTCTCCAGCGGCTTTCCGAAATGCGAGGCGGCGGACGACATGGACGCCAACGGTAGGGCGGTCAATTAAACAGCAGCACTGGCGAATCGGTCACCGCGCTCAGGGCCGTGATGATGCCGAGCTGACCCGCCCCGGCGGCGATGGTGCAGACGGTGCCGTCGAGCAAATCGATCTTGAACATCCCGAGGATGCCGAAGAACCAGACGAGGAAAATCGCGTGCAGGGCGAAGATTTTGCCATGCACGCCGTCGGGGTCGGTGTCGAACGATTCGAGAAACCACGCCAGCGCGAGAGAGAACGTGCTGACCGCCGCGATCTTCAACGGCAAGCTCGCCCAGTCGACGATTTCGTGATCGACGACCTTCGCCCCGACCACGAACAGCACCGTCCCGAGTCCCGCCGAGAGCAGCGCTTCGATCGTGACGAGGGCATAACCGATGGGCCCCTCGGGTTGTAGTAAGCGTCAGATCAGTGCGGCGGCGAGGACGACGCCGGGGACGACGAACCGCGTGACCGTGTTGCCGTCGTGAGCCTGTTCGACCGGTGCATGCTGCTTGGTCGCGACGACCCCGGCCTGTGCCCGCAAGGCGTCGAGGTTCGGCTTGGCCTTCTTTCACGGTGACCCCGGCTGGCTCATGCCGGACAACATAACAAGTCGGTCCGTACCATGCCCCCGCATGTTCGACCAACTGACCGACAAGCTTTCCGGCACCCTGCGCAACCTCTCGGGCCGGGGCAAGATCTCCGATGAAAACGTCCGTGACGCGATGGGCGACATCCGCGAGGCCCTCCTCGAAGCCGACGTCAACTACGACGTGGTCAAGGAGTTCACCGACGCGGCACTTCGTAAAGCGCTCGGCCAGGAAGTGCTCAAGTCGATCAAGCCGGCCGAGCAGATGGTCAAGATCGTCTACGACGAGTTGGTCGGCCTGATGGGCCCGGTCGACACCCAGGTCTACACCGTCAGCCCCGGCCCGACGATCATCATGATGGCCGGCCTGCAGGGCGCGGGTAAAACCACCACCTGCGGCAAGCTCGCGGCGTTCCTTAAGAACAAAAAGGGTCACCAGCCCATGCTTGCCGCCGTCGACCTCCAACGCCCCGCAGCGGTCGAACAGCTCCGCGTCGTCGGACAACAGGTCGGCGTGCCGGTGTACACCGACGACAGCAAGATCGCCGCCCACGGTGAGGTCGCCAAGGGCGCGGCTGTGTCGGTAGCCAAGGCCGCGGTGAAGGAAGCCAAAGCCCAGGGCCGCGACATTCTCATCCTCGACACCGCCGGCCGACTCGCCATCGACGAGCCGCTGATGGAGGAGTTGTCCGACATCAACAAGGCCGTCGGCCCGCACCAGATCTTCCTCGTCCTCGACGCCATGACCGGCCAGGACGCGGTCGAATCCGCCAAGGCGTTCAACGAAAAACTCGAACTCGACGGGCTGATCCTCACCAAGTTCGACTCCGACACGCGCGGCGGTGCACTGCTCTCGGCCAAGTACGTCACCGGCAAGCCGGTCAAGTTCATCGGCACCGGCGAGAAGCTCGAAAACCTCGACGAGTTCCGCCCCGAGGGCATGGCCCAGCGCATCCTTGGCATGGGTGACATCCTCGGCCTTGTCCAGGAAGCCCAGGATAAGTTCGACGAGGAGGAAGCCGCCCGCCTCGAAGCGAAGATGGCCAAGGGCGACTTCTCGCTCGAGGACTTCGTGAGCCAGATGCAGCAGGTTCAGAAGCTGGGTCCGATGAACAAGGTCATGGGCATGATCCCCGGCATGAGCGAGATGGCCAAGAGCGGCGCGATGGACGGCGGGGCGGTCGAGGGCCAGATGAGCCGGATGCAGGCGATCTACAACTCGATGACCAAGGCCGAGCGGAAGAAGCCCGAGCTACTGGATCAACCCCGCCGCCGCCGCATCGCCGCCGGTGCGGGGGTACAGGTCAAGGACGTCGGCGGGATGATCAAGCAGTACGAAATGAGCCGCGGCATGATCCGCAGCGTCGGCGGCATGGGCGTGGGCAGCCGCATGAAGCTCATGAAAGGCCTGATGGGCGGCGGCCTGGGCGGCCTGAACATGCCCGGCGGGCCGTTGGTGAGCACCAAGCGCGGGACGAAGATGCAGAAGAAGAAGCGGAACAAGAAAGGGAAACGGCGGTGAAACGGGTGACGCATCAGCTCGAGTACGAAGCTGTTGATGCGGAGAACTCTTCAGTTGTGGTCGAAGTGCTTTTGACAGTCTTGTCGATCGGAGCGACGTTCGTAATCGCGTCCATCGCAGTGGGGGTGATAGACGACGCAATCACCCGGCCCGATATTCACTATGGCGGGCCCAATCAGCCTGACATCTTTCGATACGCCGGGATGATGGCCGGTTGCTGCGCATTTTCGATTCCGACCGCGATGTGGCCGGTCATCGCGTTTTTCTACCAGTCGCCGCATCGATGGTTCCGCTGGGTGACACGCCTGTGCGTTGCGGTCCTCTTGCTGTCGTACTTGTCATTCGCAGGCGTGAAACTCATTGGTCTGCTCTTTTTCTAAGCGGAGTTTGCAAGGTTCTCCGTGAGCCGCGAGCCGATGGCTCGCTAGCCGGGCTAGCCCGGCCTTTCGTCGGTTCGGCCAGCGGGTTGCCAGCCTGTGGCTTTGGTGGCATTTGGCCTCACTCGATCACGCCCGCCCGGCCGTATTCACTTGTCAAAGAGCGCAGGTGCCCACTCGTTGTGCCGGGTTCCGCGGGGTGGGGCGGTCGGCGCAACGTTGGCGTTGAGGAAGCCGCAGGCTGCGGCTTCGGGGTCTTGCGGGGTTGTTGAAACCGGGACTTGGTTTCCAGCCGATTCGACGCTCACTCCGCCGTGCGGCTCGCGGCGATTTTGCCCTGGGCTTCTTCCTTGGGGATTTTCACCCATTCGTATTCCTGCAGGACGACGTTCGCGCCGGTCTTGAGATCGACGAACCGGGCGGTGCCGGTGACGCGGTTCTGTTTGAACGAGCCGTCTTTGGTGACGTAGGTCTTGCCGGACTGATTGTCGGTCACTTCGTAG